>JBOGYU010000037.1:0-18247 GCA_050696935.1 Solirubrobacteraceae bacterium
CGGCAGGGCGCGCCGGCGGTGACGGCGTCGGAGGACGGCGGGCGCCGCGGCCGAGCGCCGGCGGCTACGTCGCGGCCAGCTCGGCGAGATCGACCGGGGTCTTCTCCACGAGCAGGCGGCGCGCCTCGTCGAGGTCGTCCGACCGGCCGACGGTCAGCGCCGCCGCCAGGCGGTCGCCGGCGGCGTAGAAGATCGTGAAGGCCCCCGCGGACAGAGAGCCGCGGACCACCTCGCGGTCCCACGACGCGGCCGGCCCGACGTACTCGAGCGTGCACCAGTCCGCGAGGTCCGACCAGAAGTAGGGCACCTCGTCGTAGGGCCGCCCAGAACCCATCATCGCGGCCGCCACCGCCGCGCCCTGCGCCCGCGCCACCTCCCAGTGCTCGATCCGCAGCCGCCGGTCGTGGACCACGGAGTCGTACTCGCACGCGTCGCCGGCCGCCCAGATCCCGGGGACCGACGTCTCCAATGAAGAAGAGCACGCGATCCCGCCCGTCGCCCCCAGCTCCAAACCCGCCGAGCGGGCGAGCGTGACGTCCGGCACCGCGCCGGTGCCCATCACCACGAGGTCGGCGTCCAGCACCCGGCCGGACGAGGTCACCACCCGCCGCACCCGGTCGTCGCCCTCGAACCGGGCCAGCCCGTCGCCCCCCACCCATTCCACGCCATGCGACCGCAGCACGCCCCCGAAGAACTCCCCCGCCGCCCGCCCGAACCCGAGCGACAGTGGCAGCTCCTCCTGCATGACCAGCGTGCAGCGCCGCCCGCCCACGGTCAGCGACGCGGCGACCTCGCAGGCGATGTACGAGCCGCCCACCAGCACGACGTGCTCGGCGTCCGCCGCCCCGGCCCGGATCGCGTCGGAGTTCCCCAGCGCCCGCAGGTAGTGGATGCCGTCGAGCTGGCCACCCTCCACCCGCAGCCGCCGCACGTTCGCGCCAGTGGCGAGCAGCGCGCGCTCGAAGCCCACCTCCTCGCCGGTCGACAGCTTCGCCGTGCGCGCGGACGGATCGAGCTTCATGACGCTCGTCCGCGTGCGGAGGTCGATGTCGTCGGGGCACTCGAGATAGGTGCCTTGGCGGTCGACGTCCCCCCGCAGGTACTCCTTGGAGCAGAACGGGCGTTCGTACGGCGGGTCCACGTCCCGCCCCACGAGCATGATCGATCCCTCGAAACGAGCCCCCCGCAGCGCCTCCGCGCAGGCCGCGCCCGCGGCCCCGCCGCCGACGATCAGGACGTCGACCGAGCGATCAGGTGGCACGGCCCTCGTCGCCGACGAACTCCCGCGTGATGTCCTGCTCGAGCCCCGGGTCGAGCACCACCAGCACCTCGTCGCCCGCCTCCACCACCGTGTCCGGCTTCGGCACGAAGCCGGTCCCGTCCCGCAGGACCGAGATCACCAGCGCGCCCTCGGGCAGCGCCACCTCCGCCACCCGGCGGCCGGCCGCCGGCGCGCCGTCCGCCACCACCAGCTCGATGATCTCCAGCCGCTCCTCCGGCAGGTCCAGCAGGTGCACGAGCCCGTAGCGCGGGACCTCGTGCTCGATCAGCCGCAGGATCAGGTCGGTCGCCGACACCGCCGGCTGGATCCCCATCAGCTTGAAGTGCTCGAGGTTCCGCGGGTTGTTGACGCGGGCGATGATCCGCTCGCACAGGTACTTCTCCTTGGCGACCTGGCAGATCAGCAGGTTGTCCTCGTCGTCGCCGGTGACCGCCACCACCAGGTCGGCGCGCTGGATCCCCGCACGCTCGAGCACCCACAGCTCGGTGGCGTCCCCGTACTGGACCGCGTGCTCGAGCTCCTGCTCCACGGTCAGGTAGCGGCGCCGGTCCTGCTCGAGCACAGTCACCTCGTGCCCCTTCTCGATCAGCTCCCGCGCGAGGTTCCACCCGACCTTGCCGGCGCCGGCGATGATCACGTACAGGCCGGCCATCTAGGCGATCGTCTCCGACGCCAGCGCCACCTTCTCCAGCTGCTCGATCGCGATCTGGGTCGGGCAGACCGTGTGCACGCCCTGCTCGCTGTACCAGGCGGCGCGCCGCGGGTCCAGCACGCGGGCGATCACGCGCGGGACCTCGTACTGGCGCTGCGCGATCTGGGAGACCACGAGGTTGGTGTTGTCGCCGTTGGTGGAGGCAATGAAGACGTCCGCCTGCTCGATGCCGGCCTCGACCAGCGCGTCCATCTCGAGCGCCGTGCCGATCGTGAAGCGCCCGCCGGCCTCCTCCCACGACCGGCCGAGCTCCACGTCGAGCCGCTCGTGCGAGAGCGGGTCCTCGTCGAGCACGGACACCGTGTGCCCGGCGCGCAGGGCCGAGGTCGCGACCGAGGAGCCGACTCGGCCGGCTCCGATGACCAGGACGAACATCGCGGGCGGACTCTAGCGGGGCGGCGCCGCGGGATGGCCCTCAGGCACCGGCGCGAGCTCGTCGGCGGCGCGCGCCGGATCCGGGCCGCGCGCGGGCGGCGCCGTCAGCAGCACGCGGCAGTGGGCCTTGTTGACGACGTGGCGGGTCGTCTCCCCCACGAACGTGTCGCGCAGCCCCTGCCTGCCGCCCCACAGGACGCCGCCGCGCAGCCGCGTCGGCTCCTCCGCCGCGAGCACGATCGCCTCGACCCCCCGCCGCCTCGCCTCGTGCACGATCGCCTCGCCCGCCCGCCGCGCGCGCACGACAGCGGTCGCCACCTCGACCGCCTCGTACTCCTCCCCCACCGCCTTCGCCCGTGCCAGCGCCCTGCGCGCGCGCTGCAGCTCGGCGTCGGGAATCCGCGCGTCGAGCGGCAGCGCCATCGGCACCTCGAACACCCACAGCGCCTCGATCACCGCACCGCCCTCACCCAGGTCGCGGTTCTCCTCGGCGGCCAGCCGCCCCGCGGTCTGCACGATGTCGTCGTCCAGCGCCGTCCCCAGCACCGGCACCAGGATCGACCCGTACTCGGCCTCGGCCCGCCTGCGGGTGAGGACCTTCTCCGGAACCGTGATCCGCTTCAGCAGCGGCTTGTCCTCCGACACCCGGTAGATGACGTAGACGAGCACCCCGAACGTCATCCAGCCGAGGCCCATCCACCGACCGCCGCCGTGGAGCACCAGCACGGCCACGAAGGCGGCGCCCCAGAGCACGGCGCCGGCGGCGGCGGGGAGCGGCAGCTCGGCGCCTCGCACGCGCACGTTGAAGGGCATCTTGTACGGACGGTCGCGGTCCGGCTCGCGCCAGCGCAGGCGGCAGACGGAGACGCAGACGAGCGTGAACGCGGCCGTGGCGCCGAACGCGGAGATGCCGAGCAGGAACTCGAGGTCGGCCGTGAGCAGCAGCAGCGTCGCGAGCGTCGCGCCGATGCCGATGATCACCACCGGCGTCGACCGCTCGGGATGCAGATAGCCGACGCGCGACGGGAGCTGGCGGTTGACCGCCAGCGAGTACCCCAGCCGCGACACCCCCAGCATGGCCGCGTTGCACGCCGCGACCAGGATCGCGATCGCGGCGAGCGCGACTAGGTAGCGCAGCGGCTCCCGCAGCCACTCCTGCTCGAAGCCCTCGACGACTCCCAGCATCGGCGCCTCGATCCACGACGTGCCCGGATCGACCGGGAGCGTCGCGGCGGCGACCAGGGCGATGCCGACGTACGGCACGATCGCCGCCAGGAAGCGGACCGCGACCAGCCGCCGGAGCCCGCGCCGGCCGACCGGGACCTGGCCCGCCAGCCCGGACGAGGCGTCGAGCCCGCTGAACGCCACCAGCACGAGCGGGAACGCGAACAACAGGTCCTCCAGGGACGGCGTGCCGGCGATCGCGCCGGGGTCGCTCAGCACCTCCGGCTGGACCAGCAGCGCGATCCCGAAGCCGACGATCAGCAGCTGCAGGACGAGGTCGCCGAGCACGAGCAGCGCGGTGCGCTCGTACCGCCGCGGGGTGCTGCCACGGACGCTCGTCCAGGTGACGAAGCCCACGACGACGGCCGCCAGCGCGAACTCCGGCGCCCCCGAGTCCAGCTCGCGCCAGAACACGGCGGCGTAGTCCGTGGTCCCGAACGCGCAGATCGCGATCAGGATCAGGTAGTCGAGGCAGATCGCCCAGCCCGCGATGAAGCTCCAGAGCTCGTTGAACGCATAGCGGGCGATGATCGTCGCCCCGCCGCGCTCCTGGTGCAGCGAGGCTCCCTCGACGTAGGAGACGACGAGCAGCGCGAACAGCAGCCCGCCCACCAGGAAGACGACCCAGGTGAAGCCGAGCGCCCGCTGCGCCACAAGGCCGACGGCGAAGTACACGGAGGCCGCGACGAACCCCTGGACGATCCCGAACAGCGCGGGCGAGCCGAGCCCTCGGCGCAGGGGAGCGGGCTTCACCGCCGCCGCTCCGCGTACAGGCGCCCGGCGCCGGCGGCGACGAACAGCACGCCCACCAGCACCCCGAAGGCGACCGCGCCGCCGCCCTCGGCGACGGTGCGCGCGACGATCGCCAGCCCGATCAGGACCATCAGCACCGACAGCACGCGGGTCGCGCCCGTCATGGCTCCAGGCCCGCCTTCTCCATCACCACGCGCCGGCGCGCGCGCATGCCGTCGGGCGTGGACTCGATCACGACGCGACACGGGCGCTCGGTCAGCACGGTCTCCAGCGTCTTGCCGAACACCGACGCGCCGTCGACCCGCCGCGGCATCGGCATCACGATCGCCGCCGCATGCATGTCGACCGCCTCCTCGATGATCCGGCGCCCGGCCTGGCCGGCGCGGATCTTCTCGACGTGGCCGGACACGCGCCGGCCGCCCTGGATCTTGGCCTGCTCGATCACGGTCGCGGCCGCCGACTCCGCCTCGGCCATCGGCTCGTCGATCGACAGGGTGCGAGGGACCGTCACGAGCGCGAGCACGTGGATCCCGCGCCGCCGCCGCGCGGCCAGCCGCGTCGCGGTGGCCATCACGTGCTCGTCGTACCGGCCGTCCGCCAGCGGCACTAGCACCGAGTCGTACTCCGCTTCGCGGTCGACCACCGGCTCCGGGATCGCGACCGTGTGCGTGGAGCGCACGTCCAGCCCCTGCCGGCCGCGGTACAGCAGGTACACCACGATCCCGGCGGCGAGCCAGCCGAAGCCGGCGACCGCCACATCCGGATGCAGGACGACGGTCACGAGGAACGCGATCGACGTGCCGAGCCCGCCGAACACCGCGAACAGCGGCACGTCGTAGCCGCGCACGCGCACGTTGCCGGGCCCGCGATAGGGCCGGTACGCGTCCGGCTGAATCGCCCGCAGCCGGATCACGGCGAGGTGCGCGACCGTGAACGAGAGCATCGCGCCGAACGCGTACATGTAGCCCAGGAACTCGGCCTCGCCGGGGAGCAGCGTCACGATCGCCGCCGCGCCGAACACGAGGATCCCGAGCCACGGCGTCCGGAACCGCGGGTGCAGCCGCCGAAGCGCGTCGGGGACCTGGCGATGGATCCCCATCGAGTACACGAGCCGGCTGACGCCGATCAGCGCCGCGTTCGTGGCGATGAACAGGATCGTGGCCGCCAGCAGGCCGACGTACAGCTCGCCCGCCCCCTGCAGCGGGCCGAGCTCGAGCTGCTTGACCACGCCCAGGATCGGGTCGCCGGCGAAGCCGCCCCGGTCCTCCGGCAGCCCGAGCAGCGTCTGGTACTCGCCCGTGCGCGGGTCCCGCTCGACCGGCAGGGCCGACAGCGCGATCACGGGCAGCGTGAAGAAGATCGCGTACACGGCAATTCGCACGCGGTTGATCGCGGCCGGGATCGTGTGGCGCTCGTCCTTGGCCTCCTCCGCCATGTTCGAGATCGTCTCGATCCCGGTGTAGGCGATCATGCCGATCGGGATCGCCAGGATGAAGTTCGTCCAGGTCGGCGCCACGCCCAGCCGGACGTTCTCGACCAGCGTGTCCGGCGACAGCACGAGCACGGCGCCGACCACCACCAGCAGCAGCTGCGTGAGGAAGTCGACGACGGCGAGCAGGATGTTCAGGCCGGCGGACTCCCTGATCCCGAGGACGTTGACCGTCACCAGCACGCCGATCACGCCGGCGCCGAAGACGATGTCCCCCGGCGACGAGCGCAGCGGCTCCCAGAACAGCCCGCCGATGTAGTGCGGCACGAAGAACGCCGAGATGGCGACCGTGATGATGTAGTTGAGCATCTGCGCCCAGGCGGCGAAGAACGAGACGAGCTCGTTGAACGCGCGCCGCGCGAAGCTCGACGAGCCGCCCGCCTCCGGGTACATCGCGGTCGCCTCGGCGTAGGTGGCGGCGGTGCAGAAGAAGAAGATCCCGGTGATGACGAACACCACCGGCGTGAGCCCGAGTGCGAACGACGCCACGAGCCCGAGCGCGTAGTAGATCGACGACCCGACGTTGCCGTAGGCGGTCGAGAACAGCGCGTTGACCCCGAGCACCCGCTCGAGGCCCTCCAGTCGGCGTCGTGCCATGCGGTGGCGATTCTAGGAGCGGCGGCCGGTCATCATTGGCGGCAGCGATGAGTCGTCGGACGGAACTCTTACTGGTGGGTCGGGAGCCGCGGTCGCGCGCCCTTGGTGTGCTCGTTGCGGGGCTGGCGGTGGCGATCACGACGGTGGTGATCTATCCGTTGCGCGAGATCGCCCCCGCGGTGTCGACGGGAGTGGTGTACCTGCTGGCCGTGCTGCTGGTCTCGACGTACTGGGGGCTGTGGCTGGGCCTGCTGTCCGCGGTGGCGAGCACGGCGGCCTTCAACTGGTTCCACATCCCGCCGACGGGCCGCCCTACGATCGCCGACCCGCAGAACTGGGTGGCGCTCGGGGTGTTCCTCGCCGCGGCCGGCATCGCGTCGGGACTGGCGGAGATCGCGCGGTCGCGAGCGTCGGAGGCCGAGCTGCGCCGGGAGGAGGCGGATCTGGCCGCCGAGATGGCGCAGACGCTGCTGGGCGGCACGGATCTTCGGCAGGCGCTTCCTGCCGCGTCGACCCAGCTCGCGCGTGCGCTGGCGTTGCCGCGCGCGACGATCGAGCTGGAGCGGGTGCGGGGGGACATGCGGCATGTCGTGGTGCCGCTGGATGTCGGCCATGGGCGCTTCGCGAGCGTGCGGGTGGGCTCTGAGGCCGACCCGCAGGCCATGGCCCGGTTGCGCGAGCGAGTCGCGCCGTCGCTGCAGGCGCTGCTTGCCGCCGCCCTCGAGCGCGATCGTCTCCAGCGTCAGGTGGTCGAGACGGCCGCGCTGCGTCGGTCCGATGTCATCAAGACGGCGCTGCTGCGTGCGGTGTCGCACGATCTGCGGACACCGCTGACGTCGATCATCGCCGCCGGTGAGGCCGTGCGCTCACCGCGGATGCCGGTGGAGGAGCGCGATCAGCTCGGTGGCCTGATCGTCGACGCGGCTGGACGGCTGTCGCGTCTGGTGGAGAAGCTGCTCGATCTCTCGCGGCTGCAGGCCGGCGCCGCCGAGCCGCGTCGCGATTGGTGCTCGATCGAGGAGGTCATCCGAGCGGCGAGCGAGCAGCTCGACGACCGTGACGGTCCCGGCCGCGAGCGGATTGCGATCGACAGGGACCTGCCGCTGATCCGCGCCGACGCCGCGCAGCTGGAGCGCGTGTTCGTCAACCTGCTCGAGAACGCACGGCGATACTCCGGCGAGCATCCGGTCAGGGTTCGCGCTCGCGTGGTGGGGCGATCGCTGAACGTCCGTGTGATCGATCATGGCCCGGGAATACCTGAGCAGGAGCTGCCGCATGTCTTCGAGCCGTTCCGTCAATCCGGTGACGGCAGCCGGCATGGCGGCGCCGGCTTGGGGCTGGCGATCGTCAAGGGCTTCGTGGAGGCCAACGGCGGGCGCGTGCGTGTCGAGTCGCAGCCGGGCCAGGGCACCGCGTTCGTGCTGGAGTTCCCGCTCGATCAGCCGGCGCCGCAGCCTGCGAACGCGGTGCGGTCGTGAACCACGTCAACCGGCGAGTGCTCGTATGCGATGACGAGCACCAGATCCTTCGGGCACTGCGGGCCGTGCTGCGCGATGCCGGTTTCGACGTCGATACGACCGCGACGGCGCAGGAGGCGCTGGACGCGGCGGCGGTCCGGCCACCGGATGCGGCGATCATCGATCTCATGCTGCCCGACGGCAACGGCATCGAGGTGTGCCGGGAGCTGCGGAGCTGGAGCCAGATGCCGATCCTGGTGCTGTCGGCCATCGGGGACGAGGCGCAGAAGGTCGCGGCGCTGGAGGCCGGCGCCGACGACTACGTGACCAAGCCGTTCGGGCCGAGAGAGCTGATCGCGCGCCTGAACGCGGTCCTTCGCCGTGCGGACAGACCCGCCGACGAGCCGACGATCACCGTCGAGGGGCTGGAGATCGACCTCGCCGCCCGCATGGTCCGCCGGGACGGGGTCGAAGTCCGCCTCACGCGGCTGGAGTACGAGCTGCTGCGGGTGCTGGCTCGCAACCGTGGGCGGCTGATGACGCATCGGGCGCTGCTGAGTGAGGTATGGGGCCCGCAGTGGGGTGACGACACGCGGGTGCTGCGCACGCACATCGCGAACCTCCGCCGCAAGCTCGAGCCCGAGGACGGCCCGCGCTACATCCGCACGGACTCCGGCGTGGGCTACCGCTTCGCCCTTTGAGGACTGAAGCTTGACGAAATCTTGATGCGCCGCGGCCGCATCTTCACAGGGGCTTGACGGGCGCGCTCCTAGCGTGGCCCGCATGGTCGTCGCGTCGATCCTCGACTCCCTCCAGGATGTCTCCGCGCTCGGGTTCGCCCTGCCGGCCTTCGCCGCGCTGTTCCTGCTGCTGGAGGCGCTCGATCGCGTATGAGCGGC
Source organism: Solirubrobacteraceae bacterium (assembly GCA_050696935.1). Classification (GTDB taxonomy): domain Bacteria; phylum Actinomycetota; class Thermoleophilia; order Solirubrobacterales; family Solirubrobacteraceae; genus DASSUW01. The sequence goes on from JBOGYU010000037.1 coordinate 8,789, forward strand.
GCCGAGGCCGCGGGGCTGATCGTCGCGCTCGCCCTGTTCGTCTACCTGATCATCGCGCTGCTGCGCCCGGAGCGGTTCTGAGATGACCGCCGCCGGCTGGATCGAGATCGCCCTCTACGCGGCGGTCCTCACCGTGCTGACCCCGCTGCTCGGGGGCTACATGGCTCGCGTCTACCGGTTCGACGCCGTGATACTGGATCGCGTCGCCGGCCCGGTCGAGCGCCGGCTGTACCGCCTGCTGGGGGTGGATCCGGACCGCGGCCAGGACTGGAAGGCCTACGCCCGCTCGGTGCTCGTCTTCAGCGCCGTCTCCTGGGGGCTGCTGTACCTGATCCTGCGCACCCAGGGCGTTCACCCGTGGAACCCGCTCGACCTCGCGTCGGGCACCTGGGACCTGTCGTTCAACACGGCGTCGTCGTTCGTCACGAACACCAACTGGCAGTTCTACGGCGGCGAGACGACGCTCTCGTACTTCTCGCAGATGGCCGGCCTGGCCGTCCAGAACTTCGTGTCGGCGGCCGTGGGAATGGCCGTGCTGGTGGCGCTGATCCGCGCCCTCGCCGCTCGCTCGGGCAGGACGATCGGCGCGTTCTACCCGGACCTGATCCGCACGCTGCTCTACATCCTGCTGCCACTGTCGATCGTCGTCGGTCTCATCATCGCGTCGCAGGGCGTGCTGCAGAGCCTCGGCGCCGGCGGGCCGCTCGAGACCCTCACCGGCGGCAGCCAGACCCTGTCGCTCGGGCCGCAGGCGTCGCAGGTCGCGATCAAGCAGCTCGGAACCAACGGCGGCGGGTTCTTCAACGTCAACTCGGCGCACCCGTTCGAGAACCCGACCTGGCTCTCGAACTTCGTCGAGATGCTGTCGCTGCTGCTGATCCCGGCCGCGCTGACCGCCACCTACGGGCGGATCGTCGGCAGCCGGCGCCAGGGGTGGGCGATCTTCGCCGCGATGCTGTCCGTCTGGCTGGTGTGCGTGGTGGCGGTCGCCGTGGTCGAGTCCGGTCCCACGCCGGCCATGCAGGCCGCCGGCATCGACGGCGCCAACATGGAGGGCAAGGAGCAGCGCTTCGGGGTCGGATCCACGGCGCTGTGGGCGGTGTCCACGACCGCGGCGTCGAACGGCTCCGTGAACGGCGCGATGGAGTCGCTCTCGGGCATCGGCGGCGCCGTCCCCATGGCCCTGATGCAGATGGGCGAGGTGATCTTCGGCGGCGTGGGCTCGGGCCTGTACGGGATGCTGCTGTTCGCGATCTTGGCCGTGTTCGTCTCCGGCCTGATGGTCGGGCGAACGCCCGAGCTCCTCGGCAAGAAGATCGAGGCGCGCGAGGTCAAGCTGACCGTGATCGCCACGATCGGCGTGCCGATCGCGGTGCTCGCCGGCACCGCGCTGGCGATGTCGAAGTGGGGCAGGGCGTCGATCTACGACTCCGGCCCCCAGGGCTTCGCCGAGACCCTGTACGCGTACAGCTCGCAGGGCAACAACAACGGCTCCGCGTTCGCCGGCTACACCGGCTTCGTCCAGTCCGGCGACGGGCAGTTCGGCATTTCCTACGCCGACGTGATCGGTGGCCTGACGATGATCGGCGCGCGCTTCCTGCCGCTGCTCGTGGCGCTGGCGGTCGCCGGCTCGCTCGTCGGCAAGCGCGCGGCGCCCGCCGGCGCGGGCACGTTCCGGACCGACTCGGCGACGTTCGTGGTGCTGCTCGTGGTGGTCGTGCTGATCGTCGCGCTGCTCACCTTCATCCCTGCCCTGCTCCTCGGGCCCGTGGTCCAGGGCATGACCGACCAGCTCTTCTGATGCGCGAGCTGAGGACCGCCGCCATCGCCGCCGTCGCGTTCACGGTCGTCCTGGGCCTCGCCTACCCACTCGCCATGACCGGCGCCGCGCAGGTGCTGTTCGGAGGCAGGTCGGATGGCTCGGTGATCGAGCGGCAGGGGACAGCCGTCGGCTCTCACGTCATCGGCCAGGACTTCTCGGACGATCCGAGCCTGTTCCGGAGCCGGCCGTCGGTGACCGGGTACAGCCCGAACGCCAGCAGCTTCAACAACCAGGGCCCGAACCAGCAGGCCCTCGCCGACCAGCTCCAGGGCTTCGTCGCCGACTACCTCGAGCGCGAGCGACCCTACGTCCGTGACCTGCGGGCAGGCGACATCCCTCCGGACGCGGTCACGACCTCCGCCTCGGGCGTCGACCCGCACATCTCCGAGGACAACGCCCGCATCCAGGCCAACCGCGTGGCGGCCGAGCGCGATCTCCCGCTGGAGCGGGTGCTCGAGCTGGTCGACGATCACGCGGCCCGCCCGCTGTTCGGCCTCGGCGGCCCGAAGTCGATCAACGTCCTCGAGCTGAACCTGGCGCTGGAGGGCCTGCGGCGATGACCGACCGTCCGGCTCGCTCGCTCTTGGAGCGAGACATCCTATGGGCGGCGATCCGCTCGTCGTTCGCCAAGCTCGACCCGCGCTGGATGGCCCGCAACCCGGTGATGCTCGTCGTCGAGGTGGGCGCCGTCGTCACCACGGTGATCTGGATCGTGGGCTCCGACGATCCGAGCTGGTTCACGTTCACGATCGCCGTCTGGCTGTGGCTGACCGCGCTGTTCGGCAACGTCGCCGAGGCGCTCGCCGAGGGCCGCGGCAAGGCGCAGGCCGACGCGTTGCGGGCGATGCGCACGCAGACGGTGGCGCGGCTGCGCGACGGCGGCACGAAGCCCGCCTCGCAGCTGCAACGCGGCGATCTCGTGATCGTGCAGGCGGGCGAGGTGATCCCCGGCGACGGCACCGTGATCGAGGGCATCGCCTCCGTCGACGAGTCGGCGATCACCGGCGAGTCCGCCCCCGTGATCCGCGAGTCCGGCGGCGACCGCAGCGCGGTCACCGGCGGCACCCGCGTGCTGTCCGACCACATCGTGGTCGAGATCACGCAGGAGCCCGGCGAATCGTTCCTGGACCGGATGATCGCGCTCGTGGAGGGCGCCTCCCGGCGCAAGACGCCGAACGAGATCGCGCTCTCGATCCTGCTCGCCGGACTGACGATCATGCTCTTGGCCGTCGTGGTGACGCTGCGCCCGTTCGCGCTCTTCGCCGGCACCGACATCTCGATCCTGGTCCTGAGCGCGCTGCTCGTCGCGCTGATCCCCACGACGATCGGCGCGCTGTTGAGCGCGATCGGCATCGCCGGCATGGACCGGCTGGTGCGGCGCAACGTGCTCGCGCTGTCGGGCCGCGCCGTCGAGGCGTCCGGCGACGTCGACGTGCTGCTGCTCGACAAGACCGGCACGATCACCCTCGGCAACCGGCAGGCGGCCGCGCTGAAGCCGATGCCGGGAGTGGAGGAGGCCGAGCTGGCCGAGGCGGCCCAGTACTCCTCGCTGGCCGACGAGACGCCCGAGGGCCGCTCGATCGTCGTACTCGCCAAGCAGTACGGCATCCGTGAGCACCAGCTCGAGCCGCAACACGCCCGATTCATTCCGTTCACGGCGCAGACGCGCATGAGCGGCGTCGACCTCGACGGCAGCCGCCTGCGCAAGGGCGCCGGCGATGCCATCCTGCGCTGGGTGCGCGAGGAGGGCGGGCACGCGCCGCCGGACCTCGGGGCCGAGCTGGACCGCGTCTCGCGCCGGGGGTCGACGCCGCTCGCCGTGGCCCGCGACGCGCAGGTGCTCGGCGTGATCGAGCTCAAGGACGTGGTCAAGGAGGGGATGAGCGAGCGCTTCGAGCGGCTGCGGCGCATGGGGATCCGGACCGTGATGGTCACCGGCGACAACCCGCTCACCGCCGCCAAGATCGCCGGCGAGTCCGGCGTCGACGACTTCCTGGCCGAGGCCACGCCGGAGGCCAAGCTGGCGCTGATCCGCGAGCAGCAGGCCGAGGGCCGGCTGGTGGCGATGACCGGCGACGGCACCAACGACGCGCCGGCGCTCGCGCAGGCCGACGTCGGCGTGGCGATGAACACCGGCACCCAGGCCGCGCGCGAGGCGGGCAACATGGTCGACCTCGACTCCAACCCGACGAAGCTCATCGAGATCGTCGAGGTCGGCAAGCAGCTGCTGATCACGCGCGGCGCGCTGACCACGTTCTCGATCGCCAGCGACATCGCGAAGTACTTCGCGATCCTGCCCGCCGTCTTTGCCTCCACCTATGCGGCGGCCGGCGAGGCCGGCCCGCTCGAGGCGCTCAACATCATGGCGCTTGGCACCCCGCACTCGGCGATCATCTCCGCGATCGTCTTCAACGCGATCGTCATCCCGCTGCTGGTGCCGCTGGCCCTGCGGGGCGTGCACTACCGGCCGCTGGGGGCGACCGCGCTGCTGCGCCGCAACCTGTTGATCTACGGCGTCGGCGGGCTGGCCGCCCCGTTCGCCGGGATCAAGCTCATCGACCTGATCGTCCACAACCTGCTCGGGGCGTGACCGGCCACCACAAGGTCTTCCTCGGCATGGCCGCCGGCGTCGGCAAGACCTACCGCATGCTCCAAGAGGGGCGCGCGGAGCACCAGGCGGGGCGTGACGTCGTGATCGGCTACCTCGAGCCACACGGCCGGGCCGAGACCGAGGCGCAGGCGAGCGGATTGCCCCGCGTCGCCCGCCGGCGCGTCCGCCATCGGGACGTCGAGCTCGAAGAGATGGGCCTGCCCGCCATCTTGGAGCGCCGGCCGGAGCTGTGCCTGATCGACGAGCTCGCGCACACCAACGCCCTCGGGCTCGAGCACGGCAAGCGCTACGAGGACATCGCCGACGTGCTGGCCGCCGGCATCGACGTGTTCTCCACGGTCAACGTGCAGCACCTGGAGTCGCTCAACGACCAGGTCGCGGAGCTGACCGGCGTGCGCGTGCGCGAGACCTTCCCGGACTCGGTGCTCAAGCAGGCCGACGAGGTCGTGCTGGTCGACCTCACGCCGGCGGCGCTGATCCAGCGGCTGCGGGCAGGCAAGGTCTACCCGCCGGCGCGCGTGCCGGCCGCGCTCAACGGCTTCTTCCGGATCGAGAACCTCGAGGCGTTGCGCGAGATCGCGCTGCGGCAGGTCGCCGAGGATGTCGAGGCCAAGCGCTTGAAGGGCGACGTGCTCGCCCCGCGAGAGGACCGTCTGGCGGACCACGCGGCGCCGCAGGCGGTGGCGGAGCGGCTGCTCGCGCTCGCCACGCCTCAGGCCGCCTCGCAGCGGGTCGTCCGGCGCGCCTGGCGCTCGGCGCAGCGACTCGGAGCCGAACTGGACATCCTCGTCGTGCTGGCGCGCGAGCCGTCCGACTCCGAGCGCGAGCAGATCGATGCGCTGCGCCGCCTCGCCTCTCTGCTTGGCGCGCATGTGCTCGTCGAAGAGGGCGATGACGTCGCCGACACGGCGGCGCGCGTCGCGCGCGAGCGCGGCACCACGTACGTGCTGATGGGCGCGCCGGCGCGCCGCTCCGGGCTGCGCCGCCTTGGTGAGCCGCTTTCCGAGCGCCTGCTGCAGCGGCTGCCGGGCGTCGACGTGCGGATCGTCGCCGATCGCTCCAAGCGAAGGTCGCCGCCGCCGTGATGGAGGCTCTCCTGATCGCGCTCGGTCTGGTGGCCGGAGTGACCGTGATGCCACTGGTGGCGCGCCGCACGCGGCGGCGACACGCGCCGGCGGCCGCGACGCGCCGCATCCTCTTCCCGTTCGTCGGCAGCCAGCTCTCCGCATCCGCGCTGGACGCCGCGCTGCGGATCGCACGCGTCGAAGGCTCGACGCTGATCCCCGCCTACGTCGTGCGCGTCCCGATGGCGATGCCGCTCGAGGCGCCGATCCCGCGCGCGTGCGACCGCGCCTTCGAGCTGCAGGAGGCGATCGAGCAGCGCGCCGCAACGGCCGGCGTCGCCGTGGATGCGCGCATCGGCCGCGGGCGCGACGTGCGCCATGCCCTGCGCGCGCTGCTCGCCGCCGAGCGCTACGACCGGATCGTGGTCGCCGCCGCCACCGCCCGGACGGACGGGCTCAGCTCCGAGGAGGTCGCCTGGCTGCTCGAGCATGCGCCGGGCGAGGTCGTCGTGCTCCGACCGGCCAACGGCGCGGCACTCAGCGGGTCGTCATCAGCCTCGGGCTGAGCGGCAGGCTGAGCGCCCGGTCGGCGAACTCGTGGGTCCGCGCGATCTCCCCGGCGACGACGAGGATGTCACCCTCGCCGACCACCGTGTCGGGCGTTGCGTACGTGAACGTGCCGCCCTTGGGCTTGATGCAGACGACGGTGAGTCCGTATCGCTTGCGGACCTGGGTCTGGGCGAGGGTCTTGCCGACGAACTCCGCGGGCGCTCGGCTCTCCAGGAGCGCGAATCCGGCGTCGAGCTGGACGAAGTCGATCATCCGCTCTGTCACGGCGTGGGCCAGCCGCACGCCCATCTCCCGCTCGGGGGAGACGACGTGGTGCGCGCCGACGCGCTCGAGGATCTTGCCGTGGGAGTCCGTGATCGCCTTCGACCAGATGCTCGGGATGCCGAGGTCGGCGAGATTGGCGGTCGTGAGGATGCTCGCCTCGATGTCTCCGATCGCCACGACGGCCGTGTGGAAGTCCGCCACCCCGAGCTGACGCAGGGCGTGGGCGTCCGTTGCATCGGCTTCGACGAGATGCGTCAGCGAAGTCGAGTACGCCTCCACCACCCGCGGGTCGGAGTCGATGCCCAGCACCTCGTAGTGCAGCTCGATGAGCGTCTCGGCGATCGTTGCGCCGAAGCGCCCGAGCCCGAGCACCACGACCTCGCCCAGACGGTCAGCCAACGATCGGCCGCTCCTCGGGGAATCGGTAGCGCCGGCGCCGCTCGCGCAGCGCGACCGCGACGGCAACGGTGTATGGGCCGGTCCGGCCTATGAACATGAGCCCGATCAGGACCAGCTTACCCGTGGTCGAGAACTCTCCCGTGATCCCGGTGGAGAGCCCGACGGTGCTGAAGGCGGAGATCGCCTCGAACAGCGTCCTGGAGAGCGAGAAGTCGCTCACGGCGATAAGCACCAGCGTGCCGATGACGACCGCGTTCATCGCCACGAAGGCCACGAGCAGCGCCTGCCGGTGCGCCGGCTCGGGCACGCGCCGTCCGAACGCGGTCACGTCCGGCTCGCCGCGCGCCTCGGCCAGGGCCATCAGCGCAAGCAGCGCGAACGTGGTGACCTTGATGCCGCCCGCGGTCGAGGCGCTCGCGCCTCCGACGAACATCAGCATGTCCTGGATGAGCAGGCTCGCCTCGTCCATCTGGCCGACGTCCACGCTGTTGAAGCCGGCGGTCCGCGGCATTGCGCCGCCCTGGAAGAAGCTGGCCAGCAGCTTGCCGGGCACGCTCAGCTCGCCGATCGTCGCGTCATTGCTCCACTCGAATCCCAGGATCGTGACGGTCCCGAGCACGAGCAGGGCGCCCGTCGTGACGAGCGTCAGCTTCGTGTGCAGCGTCGAGCGCCGGCGTCCACGCAGGCGTGCGAAAAGCTCGAGCCAGACCGGGAACCCCAGCCCGCCCGCGATCACCGCCAGCGCCACGGTCAGCGAGATCCAACCGTCGCTGACGAAGCCCACGAGACTGTCGCTCCAGAGCGCGAAGCCCGCGTTGTTGAAGGCCGAGACGGCGTGGAAGACGCCGCGATAAGCCGCCGAGCCCAGCGTGTAGTCGTACCCGAGCCAGAGCCGCGCCCCGATGATCACGGCTGCGACGCCCTCGAACGCCGCGCTGAGAGCGGCGACCCCCAGCACCACCCGCCGCAGGTCGCCGAGATGGAGCGATTGCGTCTCCGTCTGCGTGATCAGCCTCGTGCCGAGGCCGATCCGGCGCGCGAGCAGCAGCGTGAGCAGCGAGGCCAGCGTCATGATCCCGAACCCCCCGACCTGGATCAGGACGAGGATCACGACCTGACCGAAGCCGCTCCAGTAGGTCGGCGTGTCCACGACGACGAGCCCGGTCACGCACACGGCCGACGTCGAGGTGAACAGGGCCGTCACGAACGGCGCGCCGCCCGCGCCCTGCGAAGCCGGCGGAAGCAGGAGGAGCCCCGTTCCCGCCACGATGACGAGCGCGAACCCCCCGACCACGAGTTGGGCGGGATGAGCCGGGCGTGGCGGCTCGGCCAACAGCCTCCTGGCTCGAAACATGTGCCGAGAACCTATGTCAGCCCGGCGCGAAGCGGGCGGTCACGCGACGTGGGGCCGCCAGAAGGCCGGCGTCAGCAGCACGAGCACCGTGAACACCTCGAGCCGCCCGATCAGCATCAGCGCGCTGAGGAACCACCGGCCGCCCTCCGGCACGGCGGCGTAGTTCTCCGCGGCGCCGACCTCGCCGAGGCCGGGCCCGATCACGTTCAGCGTCGCGATCACGCTCGATACGGCCGTGATCGAGTCGAGGCCGAGCGCGGCCATCACCAGCGTGCCCGCCAGGAACACGGTCACGTACAGCATGAAGAATCCGAGCACCCCGCGGCGGACCTCCTCGGAGAAGACCTTGCCGCGCACGCGCAGCACCTGCACCGCCTTCGGCTGCAGTTGCCGCTGCACCTCCTGGCCCGCGGCCTTGCCGAGCAGCACGACGCGGATGACCTTCATCCCGCCCGCCGTGGAGCCCGCGCAGCCGCCTACGAACATCAACGCGAGCAGCAGCAGGCGCGCGAAGTCGTGCCACTGGTCGAAGTCGGCGGTCGTGTAGCCCGTCGTCGTCGTAAGGCTGACGACCGCGAACCCCGAGTCGCGAAGGGCGCGTGAGACGCCCACGCCCTCGTCCGAGACGGCCAGCGAGATGGTGACCGCGGCCGTGGCGATCACGAGGATGACCAGGTACGCCCGGACCTCGGCGAGCTGCGGCCACAGCCGCCCTCCGCGGAGCGCGCGCCAGTAGAAGGCGAAGTTGATCCCGCCGAGCGTCATGAACACGATCGCGACCAGCTCGACGGCGAGCGAGTCGAAGGCGGCGATGGAGGCCGTGCGGGTCGAGAACCCGCCGGTCGCCAGCGTCGTGAAGATGTGATTGACGGCGTCGAACGCGCCCATCCCCGCGAGCAGGTACGCGAGGAAGCCGAGGGCCGTCAGCGCCAGGTAGATGCCCCAGATGATCTTGGCGGTGTCGGCGATCCGGGGCGTCAGCCGGTCCGCCGTGACGCCGGACGTCTCGGCGTAGAACACGCGCTGCGACGCCAGCCCGGTGGCGGGGGCGATCGCGACCACGAGCACGACGATGCCGACGCCGCCGAGCCACTGGCTCATGCTGCGCCACAGCAGGATCGCGTCGGGCTCGGGCTCGATCCGGTCCAGCAGCGTCGCACCGGTCGTGGTGAACCCGCTCATGCTCTCGAAGAACGCGTCGACCGGCCGCTCGAACGTGCCGTGGAGCAGGTACGGCACCGCCCCCACCATTGCGGCGACCAGCCACGCCAGCGTCACCGCCAGGAAGCCGTCGCGCGCCCGCAGGGGCATCGACTTCAGCCGCCGCCCGGACGCCACGCCCGCCGCTCCCAGCGCCACCGACACGGCGGCCGGC
>JBOGYU010000038.1:0-18200 GCA_050696935.1 Solirubrobacteraceae bacterium
GCCGAGCGGGCACCGCCCCGGTGCGCTCCGCCCGCCAGCTGCCGGGTGCGCGCGGCGCTTGGCGGCGGCGCCGACGCATCGTGATCGCGCTCGCCGGTCTGATCGCCGCCGCCATCGTCGCCGCGATCGTCACCTTGGTGGTCGTCGCGCCCGGCGGGAATTCGCCGCCGTCGCGGCCGCCCGCCAGCGCGGCGCCCGCGGCACGGATCACCCGGATCGCGCTGGGGGAGGGCGCGGCCGCCAGCAGCGTGGTCGCCGACCACGACAACGCCTACGTGCTGAACGTGTTCGGCAGGTCGGTCGCGGTCGTTGACGGGCTGTCGCGGCGCACGCTCGGCCAGGTCGACCTCCCGGGGCGACCGCGCAGCCTCGTGCTCGATCCCGGCCGCAGGCGACTGTGGGTCGGTCTGCGCGATCGCCGCGTGGTCGGAGTCGGCCTGCGTGATCACGGGCTGCGTGGCGAGCCGCTGCAGCTGCCCGTCACCCCGGACGACCTGGTCATGCTCGGCAGGCAGCTCGTGGCCGTCCAACACAACCCGGCTCGGCTGGTGCGCGTCGATGCCGACCGCCGGCGGATCGTCGGGCGACCGGTGACCCCGGGTGGGGCGGCCACCGGCGCGATCGCCTACGGCGGGTCGCTGCTGGCCACGATCGTCTACCCGCCGTCGCTGGTGCGCTTCGACGCTCGCCTGCGCCGCACGGGCAGTCATCGGCTCGATGCCTCGCTGCCCAGCGACCTGGCGGTCGACGCCAAAGGGATCCTGTGGATGCCCGACTTCGACGCCGGCAAGGTCCTGCGCGTCGATCCGCAGACCGGTGTGAGCCGCGAGCCGCCCATCCCGGTCGGACGCAACCCGACCGCCGTGGCGCTGGACGGGACCTCCGCCTGGGTGACCAACAAGGGCGACAACACCGTCACCCGCATCCGCGAGAGCAGCGGTCGCCCGTTCACCCCCGCCATTCCCACCGGCCCGCTGGCCGGCGCGATCGCCCCCCGCGACGATCTCACCGGCGGGGCGTGGGCGTCGGGCACGAACGAGCTGCTCGATCTCGAACCGCCGTCGTGAGCCGGGGCGCCGCACCCGAGCCCGGCCTGCGCCCGGTCGGCCGGCTGGCTGACGGCACCCCGTACTTCGCCCCGCCAGGCGAGCTGATCTACGACCCCGACGAGGATCGCGTGCAGTGCCACCTGTGCGGGGCGTGGCTGCGCTCGCTGCCCGGGCGGCACCTGATGGGCGCCCACGGCTGGACCGCGAACCGCTATCGCGCAGCGTTCGGCCTCGCGCCGCGCAACGGGCTCAGCCGGCCCGCCACCCGCCGCCGGCGTGCCGAGCTCATGCGCGAACGAATCGCCACCGACCCCGAGCTGCGCGCCAGCATGGCCGCCCAGCAAGATCGGGCCCGCAGCGGCGAGCTCGCCGAGCTCTCGGCACAGCGCCGGCGAGGAGCACCCCGGCCGCTGGAGAGCGTGCGCGTCTCCGCTCGCAACCGCCCGCCGCTCGACTACGAGCAGGTCGCCGCCTCTCGCCGCGCGAACCGTGACGCCCGCGACGCCGCGCGCTTCGGGTTTGACAGTTTCGACGACTACGTCCGGGACCGACGGCGGAGGGGGTGGTCGCCGGCGCAGATCGCCGCCGAGTGCGGCCGACACTCACAGACGCTGCGCAACCGCGTCGCCAGGCTCGAGGGCGAGCCGCGCAACCTGCACGTCCGCAGTCGCGCCCGCCTCGACCGCGCCGTTCGCGCGGCTGGGTTCCCGGATCTGCGCAGCTACCTGCAACGGCGCCACCTCGAGGACGGCCTGAGCGCGCCCGCGATGGTGGCCGAGCTCGGTATCGGCACCGCACCGGAGACGTTGCGCAACGAGCTCGCCCGCCACGGCATCCCCTATGACCCCGGGCGCGCCCGCCGGCGCCGCGCCGCCCACGCCGCCGACGAGGCCGCCCGAAGGCGCGGCTTCGATACCTTCGCCGCCTATCTCGATGCGCGTCTGGCCGAGGGCGGGACGGTGACCCGGCTCGCCCGCGAGCTCGACCTCACGGTCACCGCGATCGACGCGCGCGCCACCGCGCTCGGCCGCACGGTTCCCCGTATCCGCCGGCTGCCGACACGCGCGTAGACGCCGCTCCGTGACCGGGGCGGCGGCCGGACGCCGGCGGAACGCCGCGTGACCATCGGCGACCACAGCCGAGCGGATCTGCGCAAGCGGCGCCGCACCGGGCGTGTCGCCAGGGACGGCTCGGCGCCACCCGGGGGGTCGTAGTCCGCCACCTCGGTGGCGCAGGTCGAGACCCGAGTGCCCTGCCCTGACACACGCGACGGCGGCACAGTCGGGGGCCGTTGGAACCGCGACCGCCGTCGCATCAACGGCAGGAGGACGATCGACATGGCACGCGAACCGCGCTCGCGCCAGGCTCCGCGGCGACAGCAGGACGCCGGCTGTTCGCGCTGCGCGGAGCTGGGCCGCACGTGCCCGTCCTGTGTGCAGCGGCGCCGCGTCGCCTGGCGGTTGGTGGACCGGCAGGGCGACACGGTCGAGCAAGCGGCCGGGAAGATGAACTTGCCGCCGGCGCGTGTACGTGCGCTCGTGCAGGACGAGCGCGACCGCCGGGAGCTGGCCGCCTACCGCGTCGACAGCATCCCGGTCGCGCGGGTGCGCGCGTTCCTCGAGCGCGAGCTCGACCGCGACCCGTCGTTATCACGCGCCGAGGTCGCTCATCGCATGGGCATGCACCAGAGCGACTTCGATCGCGCGTTCGGGTTCGCGCCGGCCAAGGGTCGTGGCGGTGTCCCGCAGGACAACGTGCGTATCTCGACCGCGACGCGCCTGGCTCGGGCGCTCGGTCGTGCGCCGGTTGAGATCGAGGGTTGCTGACCCGCTCCCCGCTCACGTCCCGCGGCCTTGAGGACACCGCTGTGGTTCGGGGCCCGCTCGGCACCGCGTAATCACGCCCCTTCTCGGCCAGTCGCCGCGACATGATCATCTGCGCGGGGAGCCCAGCTTCTGAGCGAGTCGCTTCTGCAGCGTGGCGAACAGCAGCTGTCGCGGCAGCAGCGCCGCCGAGAACGACGTCGGCGACAGTAGCGCGTCGAGCTGCTCGTCGCTCCAGCGCGAGCTACGCGCGGAGAGGACCACTTCGACCAGGGTCTGCTCGAACCATTCGCGCACTTGCGCCTCGATCATCGGCGGGGCGCCTGGGATGCCGCGGTAGCGGCCGAGCCAGTGTGTGGTCATGTCGGCGAACACCCGGAAGTCGGCGTTGATGGTCAGCTCGTGTCGCTCGAGGTGGTAGCGGGCCGCCTGGTCTTCGAGGTCGCCGGGCGCCCGGGTGCCGTCGCGGATCGAGATCCAGGCGACGTCGGGGAGGTCCACGACGGGTTCCGCGAGCGGTTCGAGCGGGTCGAGTGATGCGATAGGGCCGTCGACGCCGGCCACCGGCGCCGAGTCGTCGCCGAGCGGCGGCGTGGAAACCGACGCGTCGCAGGCGAGTTGATCGACGTCCGGCCCGGGTGCGGCGCGCGGGTCTGGCGCGGCTGGCGGGATGCTTGGTGCTCCGCCGGGAGTGGGAAGTCGCGGTGGCCGATAGCGGCTGAGGCGGTAGAGCGGCAGGTGGGCTGCCAGCCGGGTGCGGATCGCCTCGCAGCGCGGTGTGCCGTCCGTGTTCGCCACGCGCTCTTGTAGCAGCAGGATCTCGCGGGGCATGGCGGCTGCGAACTCCTCGCCCCAGCGCGTCCAGGGCAGCGGCTCGTGGTCGAGTAGCAGCCGGCTCCGGGCGGTGTTGGCTTCGAGGCGTAACTCGCCGGCCTGGGGTTCGAGGTAGAGCACGACGCGTTCGTAGCCGAAGCGCACGCCGAAGTCTTGAAGGCGGCCGTAGCCGCCGCGCGTCTGGGGGAGCAGGTCGTAGAGCTCGTCCTCGAACAGGGCGGCGGCATGACCGGTGGATGTCCAGGTGGTGCTCTCGCGGCGGCGGCCGCGGTGGTCGTCGTCGAGCATCCACCAGTGCACGCGCGCGTCGCTGATGTCGACGGTGCCGGCGTCGATGGCGCGCTGCTCGAGGTGGTGGCGTTGGCCGTGGATGCGTCGGAGGCGTCCGGTGTCGTGCGGGGAGGAGGTGGTGCGGTGGTCTTCGCGGACGAGCAGCTCGACCGAGTCGGGGAGTTGTAGGAAGCGGGTGTTGAGATAGCGCGCGACCCAGTGCGCGCGGGCTTCGGTGACGCTGGCCGGGGCCTGGGTGGTGTCCGCGGCCGCGCGGTCGCCGAGCAGGACGACCTGGGTGCCGTGCGGCCGGCCGCGCAGCAGCCACGGCTTGTCGTGCTCGCTCAGGGGCCGCCAGAAGTCGGTGCGCCCGTCGGCCCAGTCCTGCGGTTCGAGGCCCCAGCGCCCGTCGGCGTGGCGCTTGAAGCGCACGAGCGCGCCGTGGCCATGGTGCCAGGAGCGGTATTCGAGGCCGTGCGGGTTGCGTGAGCCGGCGGCGACCTTGGCGCCGACGCCGTAGTTCTTGGTGCGGCCCTGCTCGTGGCTGGTCGCGGCGAGGTGGTTGATGAAGTAACGCATCTGTTCGGGCGTCATCCCGACGCCGGTGTCGATCACCGACAGCTTGCGCTCCCGTCCCCGTGTGGCGTCGGCGCGCTGCCAGTCGAGGTCCCAGACCACGCGGCCGGTGGCGTTCGGTGCGAGCGACGCGATCGCCTGGAGGCCGTTGACGGTGAGCTCGCGCAGGCCCTGAAGGTCTGAGCACTCGGCGCCGAGCTTCTCGATGAAGAAGCTGGGGTTGGCGACCTCGAGCTCGTGCCAGTCGTGGCCGTCGCGTGTGGCGTGCTGCGTGCCGGGTGGCTTCATTCCGGCTCGAGCAGAAGATCTCCGGTGACGCTCGGCTGGAGCGCGGCGTCGGCGAGCTGTTCGGCGAGCGCGGCGGCGTGCTGCCCGTCGCGGCGCAACCGCGGCACGTGATCTTCGGCGCAGCGGCGCGCCACGCTGGTCAGCGCGAGGTCGTAGAGCACGTCTTGCAGCGCGACCACGCGCGCGTGCGGGTCCAAGTCGTCGGGGCGAGCGAAGTCGGATGAGGCCATCGGCGTCGTCGGAGCTGCGCGGGCTCCTGGCGGGCAGGTACACGGCGCGGCGGCGAAAGCCTCGCCGCCCGCGGCGAAGTTGCTCACGCGATCCCGTCGGCGTAGGCGGCGGCCGCGGCTCCGGGGAGGTCGGTGACGGTGCGCTAATCCGCGGAAGCGGGCGCGAGTTTGGCGCCCGCGCGGACGATCGCGTCTCGTCCGTCTCGAAGGCCTCGGCTTCGACCGTCGACGCGCTCGCTCCCGTGGCAATCCGGGAGTTCCACGCGAGCGACCGCGGGGCGTTCAGGTCGACGCTAGGCGCAGCCCGACGCACCGCCTCCTCGCCTCCTCGCAGGTGACCGGCTGGCCATTGCGGCCCGCCGGGAGGCCGCGGCCACGAGCTCGTATCGGCCGAGCCGAGCCCCAGCGTTGAAGCTGTCTGGAGAGAGCTTCTGGACGGCCCCTATGCCTCCGAGGCCCTCTCGGGCGGTCTCCCCGAGAACTCCCTCCAGCGTGCGTGATAACACCAGACGCGCTACCTGCGCTGCGCAGCGCAGAGCTGTGAAGTTCAGCGCTTTCTGGCGGGGTGCTGGCAGCGCTATGTGGCGGGGGTCAGGGTTGGCCGATGACGAGGCCTTCGCGCGCGGTTTCGATGACCTCGCGCGTGATCGTGGTGAGGTTGTTGATCTCGAGCGCCGGCTCAAGCGCTGGCACAAGACCGGGCAGTTCTGTCCGGTCTGCCGCGCTCAGCGCGGCGGGCGGGCGCGGTAGCGCCGCGCCGGTGGTTCCAGCGGCCGCGGTCCTCTGGCTCGCCCCCGGCTACCACCAGGCGGCCCGACTGCCACTGGAGTACTCGCGCGCCGGCGATCAGATCAATGCCGCGTCGCTGATGATCGGGTTCGAGATGCTGTTGTTCGCGTTCGCGCTCGTCCTGGCCTTTCTCTTCCTCGCCATCGCCGAAGGCAAGCGCCAGGCCGCGGAAGGCCCCGATGTGCCGACACGTCCTCCGCGCGGCGGTCAATGATGCCTGCCGTGCCCGCACTTCCCGTCACCGCCGTGACCGCTCTGGTGCCGTCCGTGCCTGCGCTCTCCCACCCCGGCGCTCGTGCGCAGTTTGCGCGATCACGCCGGGGGGATCGGAAAGCGTGGGAATCGAGCGTACCCGCCAGCGCTACGGACTTCGGCGAGCCGCCACGACCGACTGACCCGCACCCGGCAGCGCTCCCATCGGTCGCCACTGCCACTTCATCTGCGCCGCCACTGCCACATGACCTGCGCCCGACAGTCGGCGTCGTTTGGCGTCCCGTCCCGGCGACTGCTTTGCGAACACCCCGTTAGCGCCGAGACTTCCGTAACCACGGGAAGGGTGCAGCGCGGATCTGCCCGACCGAGGCTGCTGCTGGCCGTCCAACTCAGCCGTGTGGGGCTCGGCGCTCGATGCGCCCGCTTTCATGGCGTTGGCAGGACGGACGATTCGCGCGAGGAAGCCGGAGGTGGCGACGGCGGATCGCCAGCCGCGAGATCCGGGAGCGTCGGCCACGTGGTCCGGGCTGCAGGCTGACCGCTCGATGCGGATCGGGCCGCCCGTAAGAGCGGCCCGACCGCACCGATGGGGTACTCGAGGCGGGCGCTACCGGCGCAGGTAGGACCCGAGGTAGTCGGCCTTGTACTTGCCGTTCGCGTTGCCCTTGTCGGTGCCCTCCACGGCGGAGGTCGTCTGGGCGAAGGCGAGCGTCGCGTGCGCGCCGGCGTCGATCATCTCGCCGAGGCCCGTCGCGCCGTTGCCCTCGAGCAGTGGCAGACCGGGCGGATAGTTGAACACCGAGTCGTAGGTGTCGCACGCCTCGTGGTAGCAGGGGTCGTACTGCTCGCCCGCCACGCCGCCGTAGACGGCGGCCTGCTCGGGCGTCTTGACGCCCTCCGCGCCGGTGAACGTGCCGCCGGCCGGGATCCCGACAGCGACGAAGGCGTCGTAGTCGGAGCGCCCGTCGAACGCGGTCGGCTCGGTCTCAAGGCCCTGGGAGGCGAAGTAGTCGTTGAAGACGTCCTCCACGACCCCGGACCCGGTGGAGCCGGTCGAAGCGGTATCGGAGGCGTCGCCGTCGTAGACGAACCTGACGTAGTTCGGCGAGCCGACCATGTCGAAGTTCAGGTTGACGGCGATGTCCTTGATCTGCTTCTTGGTGAGCTGGTCGACGTAGTACTGCGAGCCGATCAGGCCCGACTCCTCGGCGCCCCACCAGGCGAACGCGACCTGGTTGCGCGGCTGGATCTCAAGCCGCGCCATCTGCAGCGCGATCTCGAGGTTGTGGCTGCTGCCCGAGCCGTTGTCGTTGATGCCCGGGCCCTGGTAGACCGAGTCGAGGTGCGCCCCGACCACGACCTGGCGGTCCGTGCGCCCGGTCTTGGACTTGGCGATCAGATTGGCGGTCGGCTGATCGGTCAACGTCTCGCCATCGGTGAACACGCGCACCACGACCGTGTCGCCCGCCTGCAGCTGTGAATAGAGCCCCTCGCCGACCGCGAAGCTCGTGCCGATGACCGGGATCGCCTGGTTGTAGTCCGCGCTCAGCGTGCCGAACAGCGTGCCGTCACGGCCCGGCTGTCCCTCGTTGAAGATCACCGCCGCGTCGTAGCCGGCGGCAGCCGCGTTCTCGGCCTTCTGCTGGAACGTGCAGGTGCCGCGCTGGATCAACGCGATCTGGGTCTCCGTGTCGGACGCGGGCACGAAGTCCCCCGCCTCGCAGCCGGCCGTGGACGTGTTGGCCGTGGCGCCGGGCGGGATCACGATGTCGTTTACCGCCACCAGCTGACCCGTCACCTCGCCGGCGGCCGAGTACTCCATCGTGTTGACGTCGCCGTAGCTCGTCGGGTTCGGCGAGATCTGCTCGAGCTCACCCGGGGCGCCCTCGATGAACACGTCGAACAGAAACGGCTGCACCGACACGTCGAAGTAGCCGGTCGCCTCGAGCTTTTCCTTCACGTACTCAAGCGACGCGTCGTAGCCGGGCGTGCCGGACGCCCGGATGCCGTCGTTGGCGTCGGCGATCGCCTGCAACGCCGCCATGTGATCCCCGACTCCCTCGACGTTGACGGCATCGCGCAACGCCTGCGAGTCCGCCGGCGCGGCGGCGCTCGAGCTGCCCGCCAACGCGAGCAGGGCGGCAGCGGCGAGCGCCACCAGCATGAGAACTCGTCTCACTCCAACCTCCTCTTATGAAGAGATGACCGGTGCGGCTTCGGGCCGTCTCGGTGAGCACATCTCCCCCTCGAACAGCAAGGGCGCGCAGCCTAGCGCGCAGGCGACTCGAAGTTGGTCCGTGCAGGGCAGAGCAGAAGCTCGGCTCCTGCCGCTCGGCGCTCCTGGCTCGGACGATGTTCAGGCGCGCCGACCAACCGCGCGCAGACTCCTGCTTCGCCTACGCCGGAGCAGGCGTCAGAGGAGGCCTGTCCGGCGCACTTGTTGCTCGTCCACTGCGGGCGCCGGGGAGAGGGGGCAGTTCGGACGCCTGCTCCCGTGCCGAAGCGAGAGCGCGGGATGTTTCGTTTGACGCCCCGCTCCGGGACACGCCCGCGTCCGCGCCGGCGATCCGACCAACCGGGCGGTTCGCCAGAAGAACGCGCGCCGACCTTTGGGGAACGACCGGCGCGCGCCCTGCTTCGAAGCCGTGCGCGGCCTGGCGTGGCATGTCTGGCGATCTGCGCACCGCGGCCTATTGCGGAGTGACCGTGCGCAGCCAGCGGTAATACTCCGAGCCGTCGTCGCGCGGCCCAGCATGACCACAGGCGGCGCGCGCGCGTAGAACGAGGGCGACGTTCGCCGCGAGGGGCCGAACGGGCGGGCCATGACTCCCCGGACTGCGGAACGGTCGTGGTCAGGGCGATCGTTGCAGATGTCGAGGGGCGGCCGTTCGGGCCGCCCCTCGCACGTGTCGCGGGTTGGGCTATTCAGCGCGTGCGTGCGCGCTGGTGACCCAGGTACTTGAAGTGGCGCGTGCGCGCCCGCTTGCGCGCCACCCTCGCGGTGGTCGCCCGCGCGGGGAGCGCGTCCTTGGCGCGCGCGAAGTACCAGACGGCGTGGGTGGAGGCGCCGGACATCTCGCGCAGCGACTTGAGCGCGTTCCCGTTCAGCGCGTCGGCCTGCTGCCGGGCGAGCACCGGATCATCGTCGAAGGTCTCCATCGTGCTCGCCGGCGGCTGGCCGGTCACCGTGTCGATGTTGTCGCACGCCTCGTGGTAGCACGGGTCGTACTGCTCGCCGGCGACGCCGCCGAACACCGCCGCCTGCTCGGGCGTCTTGTGCACCTCGGCGCCGGCGAAGATGCCGCCGCCCGGGATGCCGCGGTTGATGAACCCGACGTAGTCCGAGCGCCCGTCGAACGCCTGCGGCAGGGTCGCCATGCCACGCCGCTGGAAGTAGCGCTTGAACACGTCCTCGAGCACGCCCGAGCCCTCCGGCCCGGCAGGGCCGAGCTCGTCGCCGTCGCCGTCGTACACGAACCGCACGTAGTTGGGCGAGGCGATCATGTCGGTGTCGATCATCACGTCGATCTTGTTCACCTCGGCCTGCGAGAGATGCGAGGCGTAGTACTGCGAGCCGATCAGGCCCTGCTCCTCGCCGCCGAACCACATGAAGCGGATCTTGTTGCGCGGCGGCGTGCCGGGGCGGGCGATCTGCTCGGCAAGCTCGAGCTGCCACGAGCTGCCCGACCCGTCGTCGTTGATGCCCGGGCCCGCGGGCACCGAGTCGAGGTGCGCGCCCGCCAGCACGACGTGGTTCGGGTCGCCCTTCTTCGTCTCGGCGATCACCTGCGGGAAGAACCGGTCGGTCTTCACGCCGTTGGTCTGCAGGTGCACCGTCGGGTTCTGACCCGCCTGAAACGCGGCATACAGCTCCTGACCGACCGCGAAGCTCGAGAACACCGACGGGATATTCAGATCAGTGGGGCCGGAGACGAACAGCGGCGCCATCCGGCCCGCGCTGTCGCCCTCGTTGAACAGGATCACGCCCGCCGCGCCCGCGGCCTGCGCGTTCGCGAGCTTCTGCACGAACGGGCACGTGCCACGCTGGATCAACGACACCGCGCCACTGGTGGCGGCCGGGAAGTCCGACGGCTCGCAGCCGCTGGTGCTCGTGTTGGCCGCCGGCGACGGGATCACAATGTCATTCGTCGGCACCACCGGGGCGCTCGCGACGTCCGCCGTCGGCGAGAAGGCGATCGTGATGAAGTCCACGCTCGAGCTGCCGGAATCCGACGCGCTGCCGGGCGTGTAGGTCTTCGCCGTGGGCGAGAGCTGCTGGAGCACCGGCGGCGCCGTCTCCTCCCACTCCGGCATGTTGAACTCCGTGGTCGAGATCTTCGAGGGCGCCGTCACCCTCCAACGCACCCCCACCAAGGCCAACAGCAGGCAGCTACGGCTGGTCGAGAACCAACGCAGCTGATCGGCGACCCGGCCTAGCGTACGTTCCTGTTCCATTACTACCGGCAGGCCTGCTCGCGGCTCGCTCGGCTCGGATGCCGCTCATCGCTATCGCGAGCCTATGCGCCCGCGCTCACGGCTTGAGCCGCCAGCCGCGGCCAGTGAGCGCGACCGCGAGCGCGAAGACCGCGCTGGCGACGGCGAGCGCGACGAGCAGCGCGGCGAGGACGGCGGTCTCGTGCACTCCGGTCCAGCCCTGGCGGGTGGCGTCGACGAGGTAGTAGAGCGGGTCGGCGCGCGTCAGGGTGTGCCACGGCTCGTGCAGGCGTTCGGCGGCGTAGAAGACGCCGCCCAGTAGCGCGAGCGGGGTGATGATGAGGCTGGCGATGAAGGCGTGCTGGTCGAAGGTGTCGGCCCAGGTCCCGGTGATCACGCCGAGCGCGGCGAACACCAGCCCGGTGAGGCCGAGCGCGGCGATCAGCGGCGCCGGGTCGCTGGGCGCGCCCGCGAACGGTGACGCGACGAGCGCCAGTACCAGCGCGGCGAGCCAGCCGCGCAGCAGCCCGCCGGTCATGTAGGCGAGCACGAGCTGCCACGCGCGCAGCGGGCTGCTCAGGACGTCCTCGATGTAGCCCTCGTTCTTGGCCTGGAACAGGCTGGTGGAGTTGTTGGCGAACGCTTGGCCGGCGACGGTCATCACCAGCAGTCCGGGCAGGATGAAGCGCACGTAGTTCACGCCGGCGACGCTGTGCAGCCGGCCGCCCAGAGCGCCGCCGAAGATCGCCAGGAAGATCAGGCCCGTGACGACCGGCGGCAGCAGCGTCTGGGTCCAGAGGCTGAGCACGCGTCGCATCTCGCGTGAGGCGAGAGCCCACGTCGCCCGCC
This sequence comes from Solirubrobacteraceae bacterium, assembly GCA_050696935.1. Classification (GTDB taxonomy): domain Bacteria; phylum Actinomycetota; class Thermoleophilia; order Solirubrobacterales; family Solirubrobacteraceae; genus DASSUW01. Next base: position 11,356 of record JBOGYU010000038.1, read on the forward strand.
CGGTGAGCAGCCGCAGTTCGGCGCTGTCCGGCGCGGCGGCCATCAGCGCATCGCCGCGATGTAGGCGTCCTCGAGATCGTCGCCGCCGTAGCGCGCGATCAGCTCGGCGGCCGTACCCTCGGCGAGGATCCGGCCGGCGCGGATGAACGCGACGCGCTCGCACAGCTCCTGGGCCTCCTCGAGGTAGTGGGTGGTCAGCAGCACGGTGACCGCCTCCTCGCCGTGCAGCCGCCGCAGATACGACCACAGCTCGTAGCGCAGCTCCAAGTCGACCCCCGCGGTCGGCTCATCGAGGATCAGCAGCCGCGGGCGGTGCACCAGCGCGCGGGCGATCAGCAGCCGCCGGCGCATCCCGCCCGACAGCCGGTTGGGCTTGGTCGCCGCCTTGGCCGCCAGATCAAACACCTCCAGCAGCTCAACGGCGCGACGGCCGGCCTCCAGGCGTCCCATCCCGAAGTAGCGCCCGTGATAGATGAGCACCTCGTGCACGCTCAGGAAGCGATCGAGATGCACCTCCTGCGGGGCCACGCCGAGCAATAGCCGTGCGCGCCGCGCGTCTGCCACCGCGTCGTGGCCAAACACGAACAACCGGTCGGCCGGCGCGCGCACCAGCCCGCTCACCATCCCGATCAGCGTGCTCTTGCCCGACCCGTTCGGCCCCAGCAGACCAAAGAACGCGCCCGCGGGGATCCGCAGCCACAACTCGCGCAGCGCCTCCGTCCCGTCGGCATAGACCTTGCGCACCCCCTCAGCCGACAGCGCGGCCGCCCGGCGATCAAGCTCACTCACGCCCCGGTCTTTACCAGGCGCCGCCGGCGCCGCGCCCAACCATCGGGGCACCCGCCGGCGTGTTTGCTGCCACTTCACCTGCGCGGCCGCTGCCAACTCACCTGTGCCCGACTCCGGTTCCCCGCGGTGATCCGTCCGGCGCGGTCGCCAGCATGGCGGCGTGACGGACGACGGTCGACGCGAGGAGATCGCGCAGCTTGAGGCGATCCGGCGGTCGGCGCCTGCGTCGCGGCGCCCACCGCGGCTGTCGGGCTCGCTGCTGATCAAGGCGCTGGGCGCGAGCGGCCCGATGCGACCGTCGGCCTCGCTGGTCGAGCGGGCGCGGTTCGAGCTGCGGCTGCTCTACGAGGGCGACGCGCTCGACGTCGGCGAATACGTGCGCCGGCTCATCGAGCTCGAGGACGACATCGAGGACTGCGAGCCGTGAGCTCGAGTCAGATCGCCGGTCAGCTCGACGTCGACGAGGTCCTCGACCTCGTCGTCCGGGCGCAGCTGGATGGGATGCGCTCGCGTACGGGGATCCTGCTCTCGGCCGCGACGCGTGCCCGTAGTCACAGGCGCGCGCTCGGGCGAGCAGGCGGCAGCTACTTGAGTTCTTCGTCGCCAGGTTGAAGGACCTCGCCGGATTCGATCTTTCGACGCGCGTACTGGAAGGCCCACTCGCTGGGGCGGTTGAGGCGGTTCAAATCCGTCTGCCTTCGCAGCAGGTCCTGAAGTCTCGTTCGCCGGCTCTCAAGCGGTTCGGAGAACGGGGCGAGCGTTCGGAGGCGCCGCGCCTCGTGCTGCAGCTGGCGGTATTCGACGCCTTGGGAGCTGTGCTCGGCTGCGCGTCTTTCGGAGCTGATGAACAGATCGGCGCTAGCGAAGACCGTCGCTCCGATGGCACACGCGCCGGCCAACGTGTTCGACCACGCTGCGATGATTGCGGTCCCTGCAAGCGCGGCGAGGAGAACCGCCGGCAGGCCGAGCAGCGTGTGGAGCCGGCCGAAGATGACCGCTTGGCGGAAGTTGGCCTGTCCGGTGTAGAGCGCATCGGACTCGATGCGCTTGGCCTCGGCCGCGATGATCTCTTCTTCGCTCACGTGGAGCTGTACGCCGGAAAGCGGGTGCCGAACATGCCCGATGAGCGCCAAACCGCGATTTCCGCTGACCACGTCTGCTTGTCAATCGCGGCCCGCGCGCGCGTCGCTGCGGTGCTGAACATTGAGATGGCGGCGTCTCGCTGTGTAGAGGTCATGTAGCTGCTGACGCTGTTGCCGCTGCCGCCGGGGTCGTCCCACGCGTACCTCACATAACTCTGGGCGTGCTCGAAGAACCCCGCGATGGCTTCGCGGTAGTCGGTGGGCGCGTTCGCGCTGAAGACGTGGTACGCCAGCACCTCCAAGTGGTAGGAGCGCAGCGGAAAGGTGGGGTGCACCGCCTTCCAGTACTTGAGCATTCGCATGATGTGGACCGCCCGGTAGCCGGTCTTCTGGTTGAGCTTCGAGAAGACCGCGCCCTGACTCTCCGGGGTTGCGATCATCCAGTCGTCGTAGTAGGGGATGTCGAGGCCTCCCCCGAACAGCACATGTCGCCGGAAGGCCGGAACCACGTCCACGTCCATGTCGTCGTACCGGATACGCACCGATGGCGAGTCCGCTCGCACGGTCGGCGTCGTGAGCTTCTTGTCGAGGCTGGCCTTGATGTCGCTGAGTAGCTGCTTGGGTGGCGGCTTGAAGAAGCCGCCGTAGGCCGACTTATGGCTCGGGTCGAGCACGATGTAGATGTCGACGTCGGCCTTGGCGTCGTTGGGCAAACGGACCTTGGTTCTACGCGCGTGCGAGCCACCAAAGATGGCGGTTGGCGCGACCCATCCGTCATCGGCGAGATAGCGACGGATGCGCTCCTTGCGATCGCGGATGTTCTTCCGCTGAGCGGCGGTCAAGGCATTCCGGCCCTTGAACTCCTCGAAAGCTTTGATCGCTGTACTCGCCACGGCAGGGTCGACCACGCTAGCCGCTGTGAACGACGGCACGGCGCGCTGGCCGGGCAGGATCGATCGAGACCGCACGGCGCCCAGCCGCCAGCGCCACGGCCGGCCGCCGCCCCGTAGCGGCGCATGGCGACCCGCGAGCACATGGCGTACGCGTGCCGCGCCCACCACGGCAGCCCGCCGTCGCGCAGGCCGCGACGAAGGGGCCGAGGCTCGCGCGGGTCAAACGCCCCGAGCCAGATGAGCATCCCGAAGCCGAGGAACGACAGGTGATCGAGCACATGGACGGGACCGCCAGTGACCGCCAGGCGATGCAGCGCCGGCGTGTACCAGGCGTAGGCGGCGAGCGCCCACGCGACCAGCGCTCCAACCGGGGACAGCGTCCAGCAGAGCAGTCGCGCGGCCCGACTGGGGTCGCGGCTGAGACGGGCGAGACGTCCGCGCAGCCAGCGCCGCGGCTCCGGTGGCAGCCCGAGGAGCAATAGGGGTGCCGCGGCGTCGCCGAGGACGATGTGCTGGGCGACGTGTGCGGTCAGCAGGTCCCTGCGTCCGAGCGACTCCAGCGGCGTGAGAACGGCTGCCGCCACGGCGGCGGTGCCGGCTAGGAAGCTGACGATCTGCCACCAGCGCCAGTCCCTGAAGCGGTGGCGTAGCCCGGCCGCCAGCCACACCGCCACGATGACCGCAAGGAGCGCGCAGACGACGCGGACCGGCCCATCAAGCTGCAACGAGATCTCGAGCAGGACTCCACCCATCACGCGCGTGAAGCGATCCAGTGGCGCGTCGCTTGTCCGGCTACTGCGCGGACTCCTTGCCTCGCGACGGGAGTAGGGCGGTCTCCCAGCCGCGCTCGCTGGCCCTGCGGGCCACCTGAACCGCTGCCCGCCGCACGTCGGTCGACGCACAGGTGGCGGTCGACCGTGTTGCGCGCCCAGGCGGGCGGCTCGCGTTCACGGCGCTGGACGTGCTCGTCGACGGTCTGATCCATCGGTGCCGGGTTCGCCGCTGGCCGGCAGCGGGGGCGTCCTGCTCGCGCTCGGACCGACGCTCGAGCTGCGCTTCCTCGGCCCTTGGCGCCGCCGTCGCTCTCGCCCGGGACCGACGCGACGCGGACGATCGTGGCGGCGGTCACCGGCGCGCTGGGCGTTCTGCACCGGCCGGCGCCGCGATCGGCGTGGCCGTGCTCGGCGGCCCCTTCGATCACGTCTTGGCGGCCGTCCTGGCGTTCGGCGCGGTCGGGCTGCTGTGCCTTCGTCGTCGAAGAACTGCTCGAGGCCCGCGAGGTGACCGGGAGCCCGGCAAACCACCGCCCTGCTGTTCGCCGGCTCCCTACCTCATCCTCGCCGAAACGGTCAAGGGCCTGACGATCCAGCGAATGCCGAGTGGGCGCGGCGCGGCGCGTCGTAGAGCCCTTTCACGTCCGGCGCCCGGCCCGCCCAGGCAGGTGTCAACGCAAGCCGACGGGCGGACGTGCTCAGCGCTGCTCGCTTGCGGGCCGTGTGAGCAGTTCGCGCTGGTCGATGATCTGGCGGGCGACGTCGGCGAGGCGCATGTTGCGCTGGCGGGCGGTGCGTTGGATGCGGTGAAATGCCTCGGGCTCGGAGAGTGCGAGCGCGTCGATGAGGATGCCCTTGGCGTGTTCGACGAGCTTGCGGTCGTCGAGCGCCTGACGGGCCTGCGCGGCCTCGGTTTCGAGCGCCTCGAGTTCGCGCTGGCGGTGGGCGGCGAGGCGAATGGCGGCGTCGAGCTCGCGGTCGTCGATGGGTTTGGTGAGGTAGGCGCTGACGCCGCTGGCGATCGCGCGGTCGACGAGCGTGGGGTCATCGACGCCTGTGATGGCGACGACCGGGCGGCGCAGTCCCTGTCGGGTGAGCAGCTCGGCGGCGGCGAGGCCGTCGAGGCGGGGCATGTCGATGTCGAAGAGGTAGAGGTCGGGCTGCTCCGCACGGGCCAGTTCCACGGCGTCGCGGCCGTCGGGCGCGGGACCGAGCGGCTCATGGCCGAGCGCGCGCAGCCTGGTGGCGAGGCCCATGGCGATGATGGCGTTGTCCTCAGCGATCAGCACGCGCATGGTCGACCAGTGGGAAGCGCACGTCGGCGCGGGTGCTGCCGTCGGGATCGGGCTCGAGGGTGAAGGTTCCATGCAGGCCGTGTTCGGTAACCTGGCGCACGAGGCGCAGGCCGAGGCCGTCCGCGCGCGGCGCGGTGGCGGGGCCGGCGTCGCGGACGCACAGCCGGGTGTGGTCGCCGACCGTCAGGCGCACCGAGATCGGCGGGCGGCCGTGGCGGGCGGCGTTGGCGATCAGCTCGTTGGCGACGATCCCGATCTGTTGGGCCTGGGCGGGCGCGAGCAGGATGTCGTCGGCCTCGATCGTGCAGGGCGCGTCGGGGGCGGCGGCGCGCGTGACGCCGTGCAGGAGCTCGTGGGCGGTGACGGCGCGTCCGAGGCGGTCGGCGAGCAGGTGGTGGACGGCGGCGATCGCGCGGATGCGCTCGGCGGTGCGGTCAAACCGGTCGCCGTCTTCGGGGCGGCTGAGCAGCAGCAGGTCGGCGACGGTCTGCAGGCTGTTCTTGACGCGGTGGTGGGATTCGGCGAGTAGCGCGTGCTCGAGTTCGGCGCGTGCGGCGGCGTCGGCGCGCGCGGTGGCCTCGCGGCGCACCGCGCGCTCGAGGATCAGCGCAAGCGCCGCGACGGCGCACAGCAACACGGCGCGCAGTGCGACGGCGCCCGTCGCGAGGGGGTGGGACGCGAACGTCATCGCGGCAAGGTAGGCCAGCGCGGCGGCGCCGAGGAACACGACGCGGCGGCGCCCGTCGTGCGCGAGGGCGAGGAACGGCACCACGAGGAAGAGGAGCAGCTCGAAGCCGGTCCGTGCGCTGGCCGCCGTCACGAGCAGGGTTACGTAGCCGAGCAGCCCGACCGACCAGAGATCGAGCAGCACCCGGCCACGGCGATCGGCCAGCCAGCGCCCCCACGGCACGATCGCGATCGCGCTGTGCGCTGCGGCGGCGGCCGCCGTCAGCGCCAGCACGACGTCCTCGCGCTCGACGTGCACCCCCAGCGCCAGCGCGGCGAGCACCGCGGTGACCGACAGCCAGCCGAGCACCAGCCCGGCGCGCATCGCGTCATATAGAAAGCGGTCAGGACACGGCGGCATCTCGACCGTTAAGCGTACGGCCGCTACGATGCGGATCGCTGGCGCTCTCGGCCGGCGCCGCGATGAGGTCCCGTTCGCCTCGCTCCTGCTTGACCGCCGCCGCGGCGGGCCTGCGAGGCGCCATGCGAGCCGACCGCGACCTCTTCCTCAGCGAACTGCGCGTGCCGGGTGGTTCGGAGCACTGGCGCTGGGTGCGCTGGGAGCTGTTCATCTTCCGCGAGGTGCGCGACGTGCTGGCCACCGGCGAGCGCGACCGGGTGCTCGTCGTGCATCGCGGCCGCGCGCAGCCCCAGCGGTGGCTACGGGCGCTCCGCGACGCCGGGCAGGACAGCCAGGATGCGCGGGCGCCTTGATCGCGCCGGCTCGTCGCGCCCGACCAGGCGCCCACGCGCGCGGCTCTCCGCGGCGGAAGGCGTGCTGCTGGTAGCGTGCACCGTGGCGTTCACGACCGGCGCCGGCGAGGTCACGGCTGCCTCTTCTGCCATTCGACGTGCCCGCAGGAGACCACGGTGTCCATCGAGCTGGAGTTGGGCGTCGCCGCGCACGATCCGCGCTGCGCGCCTAGCCGGCGGGGCGAGCGCTGACATGCCGCCGCGCTGGTCGCGCGAGGAGGATCGGACGCTGCGCCGGCTCTACGGTCAGGGCGCGCCGCTGCGCGTGATCGCGCAGCGGGTCGGGCGCTCGCAGGACGCCGTCTCCGAGCGCCGGCGCACGCTCGGCATCGCCGCGCGGGCGCGCATGCGGCCGTGGTCGCCGGTCGAGGATGAGCTGCTGCGGGCGGGCACCGCGCGCGGGCTGTCGGCGACCGAGGTCGCGCGAGTCTTCCGCATCCCGCCCTGGGTGATCGGCGCGCCGACGGGCGACAGCCTCACGTACGCCAACACGACCAACCAGCTGGAGGCGTTCTACAAGCTTTCGTTGGTGCC
>JBOGYU010000039.1:0-17782 GCA_050696935.1 Solirubrobacteraceae bacterium
GAGCAGATCCTCGTCCGGCACCTCCCGCACGACCCGCGCCGGCACGCCCATGACGACCGCGCGCGCCGGCACGTCGCGCACCACCACGGCGCCCGCGGCGACGAACGCCTCCTCGCCCACCTCCACGCCGGGGGTCAGCACCGCGGCCCCGCCCACGCGGCACGCGCGCCGCAGCACGCAGCCGCGCAGCTCGAACCCCCCGTCGTGCCGCGCCATCGTCGAGTCGTTCGTCGTGACCACGCCCGGCCCGACGAACACGTCGTCCTCCATCACGGAGTACGCGGTCAGGTAGACGTCGGTCTGCACGCGAACCCGCGCGCCGACCACCACGTCGTTGTCAACCGCGCTTCCCCGCCCGATCACCGACCCGGCGCCGACCACCGTCCGCTCGCGCACAAAAGCCTGGTCGCCGACGATCGCGCCCGCGCCGAGCCGCGCGCCCGCGAACACGACCGCGCCGCAGCACACCACCGCGCCCTCCTCCAGCACCAGCGGGTCCGAGACCGACCGCGGCGCCGTGGAGTGCCGCGCCAGCTTCGGCGGCTTCCCGAGCACGGCGCCGTCCTCGGCGACACAGCCGGGACCCACCACCGTCCCGGGATGCACGACGACGTGCGCGCCCAGCCGGGCGCCGTCCCCGATCGTCGCCGAGTCGGCGACGACGCAGTACGGACCGGCCTCATACGGCGGCACGCTGCCCTCTCCGGGAGGCGTCGAGCCGCTCCTGGAGGGCCTCCAGCACCCGCACCACCCGCAGCCCGGACGGCCCGTCCGAGCGCGGCGCGGCGCCGGTGCGCAGGCACTCCACGAAGTGCTCGCACTCGAGCCGCAGCGGCTCGCGATTCGGGATCCGCGGGCTCCAGATGTCCCCCGAGCGCGTGATGTACTCGCCATAGGAGCCGGCCGTCTCGTCGAACCCCTTGTCGTAGACGGTCAGCTTGCGCTCGAGCTCCATGTCGTCGAACGTCGCCATCCGGCGGGAGCCGACCATGGTCAGCCGGCGCTCCTTGTGGGGATCGAGCCAGGAGAGGTGCAGGTGCGCGGCGAGGCCGGACGGGAAGCGCAGGAAGCAGAACACGACGTCCTCGATCCCGGGGCGCATGTAGGACTCCCCGCGCGCCTCGACCTCGCACGGCTCCTCCTCCGCGAGGTGCAGGACGACCGACACGTCGTGCGCGCCGAGCGACCACAGGGCGTTCTCGTCGGCCCGCAGCACGCCCAGGTTGAGCCGGTTCGTGTACAGGTAGTGGATCTCGCCCAGGTCGCCGGAGGTCGCGAGCTCCTTCAGCCGCACCACGCCGGGGTGGTACTCGAGCAGGTGGCCGACCATCAGCAGCCGCCCGGAGGCGGCCGCGACGACCCGCTCGGCCTCGGCGACCGACTGCGCGAGCGGCTTCTCGACGAAGCAGTGCTTGCCCGCCAGGAGCACCCGCTCGGCGAGCGGGCCGTGCGTGGGCACCGGGGTGGCGAGCACGACGGCGTCGAGCGCGTCGTCGGCCAGCAGGTCGTCGAGCTCGCCGGTGAAGCGGGCCGACGGGAACGCCGGCGCCCAGCGCTCACGGGCGGCCGCCGAGCCGTCGCAGCACCACGCCAGCTCGCAGCCCTCGATCGCGGCGAAGTTGCGCGCCAGGTTCGGCCCCCAGTAGCCGAGCCCGGCGACGCCGATCCGGACGCTCATGCGGCCATCCTACGGAGCGCCTCGACCACCCGTTCCCCCGCCCGGCCGTCCCCGTACAGCGGCGGGCGCTCGGCCGGTCGGGGGCGCTCCAGCGCCGCGACCGCCGCCTCCGCGTCGAGGTCCACGAGCACGTTCCAGCCCGCGTCGACGGTCTCCGTCCACTCCGTCTCCGCCCGCAGCGTCAGGCACGGCACGCCGGCGAGGTAGGCCTCCTTCTGCACTCCACCCGAGTCGGTCAGCGCCGCGCGCGCGTGCAGTAGCAGCGCGGTGAACTCGAGGTAGCCGAGCGGAGGCGTCACCCGCACAGCTCCGTCGAGCCGCCCGAGCAGGCCCGCCGCCTCCAGCCGACCGCGCGTGCGCGGGTGCAGCGGCAGCACCACGGGGCCGGGCACCGCGAGCAGGAGCTCGACCAGGCGCCCCAGCCGCGCCGGGTCGTCCACGTTCCCCGCCCGGTGCGCCGTCGCGAGCAGGTAGCCGCCCGGCTGCACGCCGTACGCCTCCAGCACCTCGGTGCGCGCCCGCGGCGCGAGCATGTGCGCCACGTCCACCATCACGTCGCCGACCACGACGATCTCCCCCGCCACCCGCTCCCCCCGCAGCGTGTCCGCCGCCCGCTCGGAGGAGCACAGCAGCAGGGACGCGGCATGGTCGGCCAGCACGCGGTTGAGCTCCTCCGGCATCGTGCGGTCGTAGGAGCGCATTCCTGCCTCCACGTGCGCGACCGGCACGCCGGCCTGGGCGCCCGCAAGCGCGCCCGCCAACGTGGAGTTCGTGTCCCCGTAGACGAGCACGGCGTCCGGCCGCTCGCCGGCGACCAGCGGCTCCAGCGCGGCCAGCATGCGCGCGGTCTGCGCGGTGTTGGTGCCGCCGCCGAGGTCGAGGTGGTGGTCCGGGCGCGGCAGCGCCAGCTCCTCGAAGAACACGCGCGAGAGCTCGTCGTCGTAGTGCTGGCCGGTGTGGACGAGCACCTCGTGCGCTTTCGCACGCAGCCGTTCGGACACCGCGGCCGCCTTGACGAACTGGGGGCGGTTGCCGATGACGGTTACGACACGCACGGAGACTGGGTACAGATCGGAATCGATATGTCGACGATCCTCGACAGCGTCCGCGGGACCGTACAGGGCGTCCTCGCCGCCTCGCGGCACGTGCTCTGGTACGTGGACTACCGGACCGGCGGCCAGACCACCCGCAGCCGCCCCTAGCCCGCGAGCTCCCTCTCGATCCGCTGCAGCAGCCGCTCCCAGGCGGCCTGCGTCACCGGACCCGGCGCGGCGGGGAGCGCGATCTCGTCCACGGCAGCGATCGGCATCACCTCGCGCACGGTGGAGGCGATGAACGCCTCGTCGGCGGCCGCGACGTCGTCCAGCGTGCACGCGGCCTCGCGCGCCTCGCACTCCTCCAGCACGTACGCGCGCGTGATCGAGGCCAGGATCCGGTCCTCCAGCGGCGGGGTGAGCAGCGAGCCGTCGAGCACCCAGAAGAACGTCCACGTCGGCCCCTCCAGCACGCGGCCGTGTGGGGTGACGAGCAGCGCCTCGTCGAACCCGCGCTCGCGCGCGAGCCGCCCCGCCAGCATGTTCGCGGCGTAGGAGAGGGTCTTGAGGCCGTCGAGCACGCGCGTGGGCGCGTAGGTGACCGTGGCCACCCGGGCCACGGGCAGCCGGGCCGGGAGCGGCTCGACGGTGAGGATCCGCCTCCCGCCACGGGTGAGCACGACGCGCAGCAGCGCGTCCACCGGCCCGGCGGCCTCGAGCAGGGCGGCGATCTCGGCGCGCAGGGCGTCGCGGTCGTGCTCCAGCCGCAGCCCGGCGCAGGTGCCGGCCAGCCGCTCCAGGTGCTGCTCGAGCGCGAACGGCCGCCCGCCGTACAGGCGCAGCACCTCGAAGCCGCCGTCGCCGCGGGTGAGGCCCTCGTCGGTGATGGGGATCCGCGCCTCCTCGGCGGACCCGATGGCGCCGTCCACACTGGCCAGCATGCGCGGAGGCTAGTAGGTTCGGTCCATGCACCGACGGGTGCTCGGCGAGGACGAGCGCGAGGACGAGAAGGACGCCCCGGCACCGGCGGCCGAGCCTGCCGTGCTGGCGCTCCAACGCAGCGCCGGGAACGCCGCGGTCGCGCGGATCCTGGCGCGCAAGCCGCTCGACACGCTCGACATGCGCAAGCCCGACCTCGCGGTCGGGAAGGACTACTCGGCCGCGATGGACGCCGTCTACTCGTGGTTCGAGAGCGCCTGGCGCCAGGAGGGCGGCCTCATCCAGTCGGTGCCCGAGCTGGTCCACATCGCGGGCCGGCTCACCTTCACCGACAAGGACGGCAAGCCGGCGCTGGTGAGCGACCACGTCAAGCCGAACGTGCTCGAGGGGGTGATCCGGGGCGTGGCGAAGGAGCGGGGCGCGCACCTGCCCGAGCACCGCGCGATGGACGACATCCCGGGCGTCGAGGCCGAGGTGAAGGCGATCATGGCGGCCCTCGGCAAGATCCCGAGCTCCTTCCAGCTCAAGGGCGACGCGGGGAAGATCGAGGTCTCACTCGCCGGCAAGGTGTCCGTCGAGGCCGGCACGAAGGACCGCAAGGTCGGCGCGGAGGCGTCCGCGGAGGGCGGCAAGGTGTCGGCCACGGTCCCGGGGGCCAAGGTCAGCGTGGAGATGACCACCAAGGGCGCCCTGAAGGCCGAGGTCAAGGCGGGGGAACTGGTGACGGTCAAGGGCAGCGTCGCCCGCGAGGCGGACGGCGGCGTGGGCTGGAAGGCCGAGATCACGATCGGGACGATCGGCCGGCTCACGACGCCCGAGGACGTGGCCAAGGTGATGGTGGGCGCCCAGGAGACGTTCGGCAAGAGCGCCGGCGAGCTGGCCCGCAACCTGAACGATCCCGAGAAGATCAAGGTGCACGGCGCGGCGCTCAAGGACGCGGTCACCGGGGTCGTGGAGAAGGCGAAGAAGAGCGCCAAGTCCAAGTCCGGCTGGGTCGTCGGCGTCGACGTCAAGGGCGACGAGGGCGGCGCGGTCAGCGGTTCGGTGACGCTGACCTGGGTGTTCTAACCGGGTGGGGCGCGCAGGGCGTCGACGGCGTCGCACCGCATGAGGACGACGTACTTCACTGGCGCCACCTGGCCTGCGCCACGCGGGCGCGCAGCGTCATCAGGTTGACGACCAGGCCGAGCCAGTGCAGGAATGCCGTGCGGTCGGCGTCGGTGCGGCAGGCGGCGATCCCGCGGTCGACCAGGTGCGCCAGCGCCGGGGGCGGCGGCTCCGGCAGGGGCGGCTCCTGCCCCTTCAGGACGAGGAGCGTGCGTGCGACCTGGGTCCGGGTGACCAGGTGGTTCTCCAGCTGCACCGCGGCGGCCACCGACCCGATGCCCTGCAGCGCCGGGCTCAGCCTGCCGTCGTCCCCGGTGATGCCGCCGGCGAACAGCTTCCCCAGGTCGATGTCAGCGAGCTCGGCGTCGCTGAAGCCGTGGTCGTCGTCCATGGTCACGTGGTCGAGGGCTTGTCGTAGCCCGCCAGCGCCGGCTCGTCCTACTCGTCGGGCTCGCGGCGGACGGCGAGCGATCTCTCGCGCATTGTCGAGCGACGCTACCGGGGCGTGGCCCGTCGCGGCAAGGGGCGATGGGGAAGCCGTTCGGGCGCCGGTCGATCACACTGCCGTCGGTGACCATCTTCCTCGCCCGCCCAGAGCACGCCCCGTCGGGCATCCCGCTGGCCGTCAAGGACCTGTTCGACACCGCGGGGCTCGTCACCACCTACGGATCGATCATCTTCGACGGGCACGTTCCGGCCCGGACCGCCGAGGCGGTGCGGCGCCTGGAGGCGGCCGGATACGCGAACGTCGGCAAGGCCGGCCTGCACGAGTTCGCGTACGGGATCACCTCGCAGAACCCGTGGTACGGCACGGTGCCCAACCCGGTGGCGCCGGGGCGCACGGCCGGGGGCTCGAGCGGCGGCTGCGCGGCGGCGCTCGCGGCCGGGCTCGTCGAGGCCGCGATCGGCACCGACTCGGGCGGCTCGATCCGGATCCCGGCCGCCTGCTGCGGGACGGTGGGCTTCAAGCCGAGCCATGGGCTGGTGCCGCTCGACGGGTGCTTCCCCCTGGCGCCCAGCTTCGACCATGCGGGGCCGATGGCGCTCTCGGTGGCCGACTGCCGGCGGATGCTCGAGGCGCTGGCTCCCGGGTTCGTGCCCGCGTCCGTGCAGGACCTCGAGGAGGTGTCGGTGGGGGTGGCCTGGACCGACCTGGCGGATCCGCTGGTGCGGGAGCGCGTGGAGGAGGTGGCGGCGCGGTTCCCGCGGCGCCGGCGCGTCGAGCTGCCGCTCGCCGAGCACCTGTCCCACGCGTTCATGGGCGAGGTCGCGGACGTGCACCGCGACCTGTTCGCGGCCGAGCGCGACCGCTACGGGCCGAACGTGCGCTACAAGGTCGAGAAGGCGCTCGCGCTGAGTGACGAGAAGCTGGCGCGGTCCGTCGAGGAGCGCGAGCGTTACCGCGAGCTGATGGCCGAGCTGTGCGCCGGCGTCGATCTCCTGGTGACGCCGGCCGTCGGCTTCGTCGCCCCGCCCGCGGACAGCGACGAGCTGGCCCTGCGCGCGGCGATGATCCGCTTCACGTTCCCGTTCAACGCGCTCGGGTGGCCCGCTCTGGCGCTCCCGTGCGGGCCGGCCGAGCTGGACCTGCCCGCGTCGGTCCAGCTGGTCTCGCCGGCCGGCGACGACGCGCTGGTACTCGCGGTGGGGGAGCGCCTGGAATCCGGCCGTTCGTGACGTCTGGCTGTACTGCTCCGGCAAGCCGTCGGACTGGTAGGCGGACGGCCCCGGGGCGGAGGCGCCCCGGGGCCCTCGCCTTGACCTCGGGCCGCGGCTCCCGGTAGACCACGCACTACATCCCTGACCAAAGGGGGAGCAGTGCCCGATACCACCAAGGATGGACCCAGCTGGAGGGCCGGCGACCGAGCGATGAGCGGCGTTCCGACGCTCCTGCTCGGGCTGCTGCTGCTGGGGCTCGGCGTCGTGCTCCTGTATCTCCTGCTGACGCTGTGGCCGGCCGTCGACGCGGCCAAGGAGGGCGGCGACGGCAGCGTCACCTGGCTCTGGACTCGCCTCGACCTCACCGCCGACACGACGCTCCTCCTGCTCGTCATCCTCGTCAGCGCGGTCGGCAGCTACGTCCACGTCACGGTGTCGTTCAGCGACTTCGCGGGCAACCGCCAGCTGGTGTCGAGCTGGGTGTGGTGGTACCTGCTGCGCGTGTTCGTCGGCAGCTCGCTGGCGGTCCTCTTCTACTTCGCGATCCGCGGCGGGTTCTTCTCCAGCGCGTCGGACAGCTCGCAGGTCAACGTCTACGGCATCGCGGCGCTGTCAGGGCTCGTCGGGCTGTTCTCCAAGCAGGCGACGGACAAGCTGCGCGAGATCTTCGACACGGCGTTCCGCACCCAGCAGGGCTACGGCGACGACGCCCGCAGCGACGGGATCGCCAACCCGGCGCCGACGCTCGAGAGCAGCGAGCCCGCGCGAATCGGCCACGACGAGCTCGACGTCGTGCTCGTCGGGACCGGCTTCACCAAGGACTCGATCGTGAAGGTCTCGCAGGTGGGCGGCATCGAAGAGCCGCGCACCGTCTCGCTCGTCGGCCCCACGGAGCTGAAGGTGACGCTGCTGGCGCACGACATCGAGACGCCCGGCATCCTCACCTTCACGGTCGTGAACCCGGAGCCGGGCGGCGGGGCGTCCAACCCGCTGGCCGTCCAGGTCGGCCCGACCAACGGCGCCGCCAAGGTGACCGAGGCGGCTAAGCCCAAGCCCAGCCGGCAGGGGCGCGCGGCTCAGCAGTGAGGCAGTGACGGCCTAGTCGTGGAAGACGCTCGCAACGCCATCATGCGTCGATCCCCCGGACGTCCGCGCGGTGGGCCGGCATTGCGGCATTCGCGTCGACGTCCTCCGAGCCCTCGAGAGGTGCGCTTTCCCAACTCCATGGTCGACGGCATCACTCCACTCCCGCGACAACCGACGCCGACAAGCGCGCGGACCTCGATTCGTATCTCAGCGACAGCCGCCAGAGGTGCTCGTTGAGAAGCGGCCTGAGTGGCTGACGGCCATCGGGGCGATCGCCTGACTCGGTACCCTGCATCTGATCCTTGGCGCGTGGGCGCAGCGCCGCGGTGACTGACCTGGGTCTTCGAGGCCAGCGCGCCGCCGCCCCGAGCGGGATTGCTACGCCTTCATCAGCTGGGCCGCGACGGCCGCGATGTCGGCAGGGTCACCCCGCCCATGGGCCAGCGGATTGCGCAAGCCGTCGTCCGGATAGCGCGGAATGACGTGCAGGTGAAAGTGGAAGATCACCTGCGACGCCGCTTCTCCGGTGGAGTGGAACAGGTTGACGCCGTCCGCGCCAAGCCGGTCGATCGCCCGTCGTGCAAGCCGCTGAGCCACGTGCGTGCAAGCGACGAGGTCGTCCGGATCGATGTCGTGGATGTCCTCCGCATGAGCCCGTGGAATCACTACCGCGTGCCCTCGAGTGGCAGGGTTGATGTCGAGGAAGGCGATCGTCGTCTCCTCCTCGTGAACGATCTCGGCGGGCAGCTCGCCGGCGGCGATCCTGCAGAAGACGCACTCATTCGGGTCCGTCATCGTGGCACTGGAGCGTACTCCGCGGTCTTCGGTAGCGGAGTTGAACGTGGGCGAGCGACGCCCTCTGCGGCCGCTCGCGCTCGAGGCTGCCACGGATCGCGGGCATTCGACGCCGTCGGGGCGGGTAGTGCTCCTGTCGAGGACGAGACGAGCGCAGACGGTGTCGCGGGCTTACCGCCACAACCTGAACGGCAGCCAGCTGGAGCCGGGCGCCCCGCAGCTCGAGGCGCGAAACGTGGGCATCAGGTTCGGCGGCGTGCGCGCTCTCGATGACGTCTCGCTCCAAGTGCGCCAGGGGGAGGTCCACGCGATCATCGGACCCAACGGCGCGGGCAAGACGAGCCTGCTGAACTGCACCAGCGGCCTCTACCGGCCACAGCGCGGCTCGATCGTGCTTCACACCGGAGACGGCGAGGCGCACGACGTCACCAAGGCGCGCCCGGCGAGAATCGCCCGCTGGGGGGTCGCGCGCTCGTTCCAGAACATCGAGCTGTTCAAGCACATGACCGTGCTCGAGAACCTGATGCTCGGCCGGCATCTGCACATGCGGCACAGCGTGCTCGGTTCGCTCGTCTGGTTCGGGCCGGCGCGCCGCCAGGAGATGAGGCACCGGGAGCTCGTGGAGGAGGTCATCGACTTCCTGGAGATCGAGCCGGTGCGCAAGAAGCCGGTGGGCACGCTCGCCTACGGCGTCCAGAATCGCGTAGAGCTGGGGCGAGCGCTGTGCATGCAGCCGGCGATCCCGCTCCTGGACGAGCCCATGTCGGGCATGAACGCCGAGGAGAAGGAGGATATGGCGCGCTTCATCCTCGACGTCAACCAGCTCGCCGGCATCACCGTGGTGCTGATCGAGCACGACATGGGCGTCGTGATGGACATCAGCGACCGTGTCACGGTCCTCGACTTCGGGAAGGTCATCGCGGACGGACCGCCGGCCGAGGTGTCGAGCGATCCCGACGTGATCAAGGCCTATCTCGGCGAGGAGCACGCGGTCGCGGGGGCGAGCGCAGACCGAGCCGGTCGTAGCCGTCGCCGCCGCACGACGAGGCCCCCGACCGAGGTGCCGGTGCCGGTGGCGACGTTCCCGCAGCTGCTGCGCCGGCTCGCCGCGGGACGCGGCGCCCGCCGCCACGCGCTGCGCGAGAAGCGCTACGGCATCTGGCAGCCGCACACGTGGGCAGACTACGAGCAGCGCGTCCGGCACTTCGCCTGCGGCCTGGCGTCCATGGGCTTCGAACGCGGCGAGACGCTGGCCATCCTCGGGGACAACCGGCCGGAGTGGGTGATCTCCGAGCTCGCCGCACAATCGCTTGGCGGCCGCTCCGTGGGGCTCTATCCCGAGGGCATCCTCGAGGAGGTCGAGCACGTGCTGGCGCGCCCTGTAGAGCGAAACACGGGCGGCTGAGGTACTCACCCAACCTCAGCCGCGCGCCGCCAGCGGCTGCAGCAGGTCCGCCGCCTCCGCGAGGTGCGCGCGTATCGCCGCGGCGGCATCATCGGCGTCCCGCCGGCGCAGCGCTTCGAGGATCGGCAAGTGGCGCTCGGGCACGGCGCCGAGGTCCTGGTGGGGCAGCACGACCGTGACGAATGTGCGTGCATACGGCTGGAGCTGGAGCCACTGACGCTCCAGCACCGCGTTGCCCGCGGCCTCGACGATCGCGGCATGGAAGGCGACGTCGACCAGGGTCTCCTCGTGCGCGTCGCCGCGGGCAGCGGCATCGCGCATGCCGTCGATCAGGGCAGCCAGGCCGTCCAGCTGGTCGTCCGAGATGCGCTCCACCGCCAAGCGCGCCGCGAGCTCCTCCAGCGCAGAACGCACCGGGAAGGCCTTGCGGCGGTTGCGGTCGGGATCGGGTTGTGGGCGCTGATCCGCTTCAGCCGCCTCGGCATAGTCATCCGGGCCGGCGTGGATGACCGCGCGATGACCTCCGCGCTCGGCGTCAACGTGCAGCTCGTCTTCCTGGCAGCCTTCTTCGTCGGCGCCGCCCTCGCCGGCCTCGGCGGCGCTCTCGGCGGGACGGTGCTGTCGCTCGCCCCCGGGCAGGACGACAAGTTCCTGCTCTCGTCGCTCGTCGTGGTGATCATCGGCGGCATGGGGAGCCTGCCCGGCGCCGCCTTGGGAGCTGTCGCCCTGGCGCTGGTGGAGCAGTTCGTGAGCATCTACCTGGCGGCCGACTACACGAGCTACTCCATCCTGCTCACGTTCGTGCTGCTGGTGGTCGTGCTCGCCGTGCGTCCGGCCGGCTTCTTCGGGAGGCCCGCGTGACCGCCGCTCGCGCATGGGCGCTGACTTCGCGTGCCAGGAGATTCCTTTTGGGACTCCGTAAGCTGCCGCTTACGGAAGCACAACGAGAAAAGCGCCTGCTATGCAGACGCTTTCGAGTGCCCCCGCCAGGAATCGAACCTGGAACCTTCGGATTAAGAGTCCGCTGCTCTGCCAGTTGAGCTACAGGGGCCGGACGGGCGGTCCATCACTGTAGCGGCAGGGGGCTAGCCGCCGGCTCCGCCGTTGCCCCCGCCGCCGCCGCCTCCGGCGGGCGCCTCCTCGGGTGTGGGCACGGCGCCGTCGCCGCCGACCCCGGCGTCCTGGAGCTGCTGCGTGACGGCCTGCTGCTTCGCCTGGTCGAGCTGGGCCTTGAGGGCCTGGCGCTCGTCCTTGTCGGCCATGCTGAGGGCCTCCTTGCGGGCCAGGTCTCCCTTGCGGGTCTGGCCGGCCTGGTACGCGAGGACGGCGAGGTTGGCGAAGGTGTTCTCGCCCGGGCGGGACTCGGTGATGACCTCCTGGGCCTCGACGGCCTTGGCGGGGTCGTTGATGCCGACCTGGCTGTAGGCCTGGACCATCAGGCTCGCCACCCCGTCGTCGGGCTGCTCCGGGTCCAGGGCCAGGTGCCGGTCCCATGCCTCGCCCGCGGCGCGGAGCTGGGCCTTGCCCTGCTCGGTGAACTGGGAGGTCTGGCGGTCGAAGGACTCGCCGGCGCTCGCGAGCTGGAAGCGCGCCCGCGCGAGGGCCGCCCATGCCGCCGGGTCCTGGGGGTTCGCCCGCGCCGCCTGCTCGGCCTGGCGGGCGCGGTTGCGGTAGCGGTCGACGCTCGTGTCGCTGACCGCGCTGCGGTCGGTGATCGCGTCGACCAGGCCGCCGGAGACGTCGCCGCCGATGCCGAACAGGACCAGGCCGCCTCCCATCAGGAGCGCGAGCGTCAAGTAGACGACCTTGATGGTCGTGCGCCGGCCGGCGCCTCTCAGGTCGAACAGCATCGTCGGATCAGTCTTCGCGTTCCTGGTGGTGCGGGAACTCGCCGTCGTCGGAGGCCGCGAGCTCGGCTTCCTCCCGAGCGCGGGCCCGCTCGGCGCGACGGTCGAGCAGGGATGCCAACAGGATAGAGCCCTCGTAGAGGAAGATCAGCGGGGCCATCATCATCAGCATCGTGAAGGGGTCCTGGCCGGGCATGAGCATCGCCAGC
This sequence comes from Solirubrobacteraceae bacterium, assembly GCA_050696935.1. Taxonomy (GTDB): domain Bacteria; phylum Actinomycetota; class Thermoleophilia; order Solirubrobacterales; family Solirubrobacteraceae; genus DASSUW01. Next base: position 11,760 of record JBOGYU010000039.1, read on the forward strand.
ACCGCGATCACGAGGATCGCGTAGCGGCGGTTGTGCCGCAGCTGGCGCGGCGTGACGATCCCCACGCGGGTGACGGCCAGCACGCCGATCGGGACCTGGAACAGCACCCCCATCATGATCAGGACCATGATCGAGAAGCGGTAGTAGTCCCGCGCCTGGAGCAGGATGTCGAAGTTGTCGTCGTTGAAGTTCTGCAGGAAGTTGATCGCCGCCGGGAGCACCAGGTAGTAGGCGAACACGACCCCGGCCGCGAACAGGACCGGGACCAGCGCCATCAGCGGCAGCGCCACCTCCCGCTCGCGCGGCGAGAACGCCGGCAGCACGAACGCGTACGCCTGGTACAGCAGCACCGGCAGAGAGAAGAGCAGCGCGGCGTACGAGACCACGCGGAACGTCGCCGTGAACGGCTCGCCCACCCCGAGCGTCACCGGCCGCCGTGGCGTCGCCCGCGGCGCGACGGCAGCGGCGGCAGCCGCGGCCCCGCTCACCGCCTCCGCCCGCTCCCGCAGCGCCGGGCTCAGGTCGTCCGAGCGCGCGAGCTCGCGCGTGAAGAGCTCGAACTGCAGGTAGAGCCGCTTCTGCGACTGCTGGAACGCCGCCGTCTGCTCGAACGGGTCCTCGCTGCCTTTGGAGAAGGCGGACTTGGCGAGCGGCCGGTCGATGATGTCGAGGATCGCGTCGTTCTGCCACCAGGAGATGCCGAAGGCGACCGCGAACACCGCGAGGCAGATGAGGATGCGCGTCCGCAGCTCGTCGAGGTGCTCGACGAGGCTGAGGCGCTCCTCGTGCGCGATCGGCCGCAGTGCGGTGGCCATCGAACCGGTGCGGGCCGAGCGCGGGCGCTAGCGCGGAGCGCGCTCGGACACGACCTCGCCGTCGACGGGCGTCGCCGGCTCGTCCTCGGGCCGGCCGAGCGCCGCGCTCGCGTCCCGGCGGGTGTCGGCGTCCCCGTCGTCAAGGTCGTCGTCGCGGTCCTTGCCCGTGATCGACTCCTTGAACTCGCGCATGCCCGATCCGAGCTGGCGACCGAGGCCGGGCAGGCGCTTGGGCCCGAAGATGATGAGCACGATCGCGAGGACGATGATCAGCTCGGTCGGCCCGATGCTTTGGAAGACGGCGAGGTTCACGGTTCCGATCCCTTTCGAGGCTTGCTGCGAAGGGTAGCGGCACAGCTTTCGCCCGCGTCAACCGTTGTTCTAGTCAAGTCCGCGTCCTCCGGGCCGATCTTAGGGCCACCATGAGTGAGCACCCCCGCCACGGCCAGTACGTTCGCCGCGTGGTCCTCCCCTCGGGCCGCGCGATCGAGGTCGTGTACTTCGAGACGATCCCGTCGGACGCGGCGGTTCCGGTGCACGGCCCGCTCGAGGACCTGCACGTGTGCCGCGAGTGCGAGCGCGACCTCGTCTACCCCGTGGAGTGGGAGGAGGTCTCCGACACGCACTGGGAGGTGCTCCTGCGTTGCCCCAACTGCGAGTGGAGCGAGGTCGGCACGTTCGACCAGCCCACCGTGGACCGGTTCGACGAGCAGCTCGACGAGGGCACCGAGATCCTCCTGCGCGACCTCAAGCAGCTCGAGCGCGCCAACATGGAGGACGAGATCGAGCGCTTCTCGCGCGCGCTCACCGCCGGGGCGATCCTCCCCGAGGATTTCTAGCCCCTGCGGGCATCCAGCCCGCAGGTCTGATGGCAACGGTCGCCTTCCGGGCGACCGACTATGCGTACCGGTCGGCGACGCCGTCGGCCACGAGTTCCAGCGCGCCCTGCTGGGCATCCGGCAGCACCGGCAGGTCGGCCTTCGCCGCCGCGACGATCCCCAGCGCCTCGGAGCGGGCCGCCTCCAGCACGCCGGTGGCGGCGATCGCGTCGCACACCGACTCGGCCTGCTCCGGCGTGCGGACCGCGCGCAGGTCGAGCGAACGCAGCGCCGGGTCGCGCTCGCGCGCCAGGATCAGGGGGAGCGTGACCGTGCCGTCGAGCAGGTCGGTGCCGCGGTGCTTGCCGGTGCGCTCCGCCGGCCCCGACACGTCGAGCACGTCGTCGAGCATCTGGAACGCGAGCCCGATCCGGCGCCCGAAGCGCCCGAGCACGTCCACCGGCGCCGTCCCCTCCAGGGCGCCCAGCTCGCACGCCGCCTGGAACAGCCGCGCGGTCTTGAGGTCGCAGCGCTGCTCGTACCGAGTGCGCGAGACGCCCACGTTCCACGCGTCCTCCCGCTGGAGCAGCTCTCCCTCGGCTAAAGCGGACGAGGCGTCCGACAGCACCCGGACCGACTCCGGGCGCCCGTTGCGCGCCAGCTCGGCGAACGCGCGCGAGAACAGCAGGTCGCCGGTGGCGGTGGCGATCGCCCGCCCGGCGGCCGCCACCACGGTGGGCCGGCCGCGCCGCAGCTCGGCCGCGTCGAGCACGTCGTCGTGCACCAGCGTCGCCGAGTGGATCAGCTCCACCGCGACCATCGCGCGCAGCACGCGCTCGGGCGCGTCCGGCGTCGGCCCGGCGGCGAGCAGCACCAGCAGCGGGCGCAGACGCTTGCCGCCGGCGGCGATCGTCGCGCACGCGTGCTCGGCGAGGACCGGCCCGTGCGAGCGCGCGAGCTCCTGCAGCCGCTCCTCCAACCGGTCCATCAGACCCGGGACATGGGCTCCGCCGGCCGCGATGACCGCGGCGACCGCTTCTGCGCTCGCCATCAGCGGACAGTACCCGAGTGCAGGGCGATGATCCCGCCGGCGGTGAGGATCCAGCGCACGTCCCGCAGCCCGACACCCGCCAGGATCCCCGCCAGCGCCTCCGGCCCGGGGAAGCGCTTCACCGAGCTGGGCAGGTAGGAGTACGCCTGCTCCTCGCCCGTCACCCGCCCGAGCAGCGGCACCACCCGGTCGAACCAGAGCGAGAAGAAGGTGGAGAGCGGAGGTCGCGTCGGAACGGTGATCTCCAGCACCACGACCCGCCCACCGGGCCGCACCACCCGCGCCATCTCGCCCAGCCCGCGCCCCAGGTCGGAGAAGTTGCGCGCCCCGAAGCCGACCGTCGCCGCGTCGAACTCCCCGTCCCGATACGGGAGCGAAAGCGCGTTCCCCTGCTCCCACCGCACGTCCGCGCTCTTCGCGCGCGCCCGCTCGAGCATCCCCTCTGAGAAGTCCGAGCCCACGACCTCACCGCCGGGCCCCACCCGCCGCGCCAGCTCCAGGGCCAGGTCCCCCGTCCCGGTCGCGACGTCCAGGGCGCGGCCCCCCGGCGCCAGCCACGCCAGGTCCGCGGCCCGCTCGCGCCAGCGGTGGTGCAGCCCGGCCGTCATGACCGAGTTCATGGGGTCGTAGAAGCCCGCGATGCGGTCGAACATCGCGCGCACCTGACCCTCCTCGAGCGTCCCGCTGCGGGCCGCGGAGCCCACCGGCCTACTCGCTCGCCGCGCCTTCGGGCTCTCCCTTGAGCTGGGCGAGGAACTCGACCAGGGCGGTCTTCTTCTCCTCGGGCAGCCCGGCGTAGGACGGCATCGGCGCGGTCGGGTTCTCGAGCGTGCGCAGGATCGCCGCCCGGGCCAGCGTGTTGCCGACGTCGGTCAGCTCCGGGGCGAGCTCGTTGCCGTTCTCGCCGATCTTGTGGCAGGCCAGGCAGCCGGACTGGGCGGCCACGAGCTTGCCGGCCTCATATTCGGGCGCGACCGGGTAGTCGATCTCGTTCGGCGATCCGGCCGCCGCGCCGAGCCAGGTGAGGTAGGCCATCGCCGCGATCGTGAACAGGGCGGCGGCCATCGCGATCGGGCGCCGCTCCGGGCGCCGCTCCGGCCCGCGGTCGTAGAACGGCAGCAGGAGCAGCAGGATCATGCAGATGGTCGGGATGCCGATCGTCGCCAGCGGCGTCAGCTCGGGCGGCTTGACGATGCGCAGCAGCTCGAACAGGAAGAAGAAGTACCACTCCGGCCGCGGGACGTACGTGGTCGTCGTCGGGTCGGCCTTCGGCCCCAGCTCTGCGCCGAACAGGATCGACAGGAAGACGATCGTCAGCAGCACGATCGCCGCCATCACGCTGTCCTTGGCCACCGCGTAGGGGAAGAACGGCTTCCCCTGGGCCTTCAGGATCGAGTAGTCCCGGAGGTACTGCTCCTTCTCGGCCTGGTTCATCTCAGCGCCGGTCCTCGACGAGCTTGTCGTCCGGCTCGGCCTTCAGCCACGGGGGCGCAGTGGTGCCGAGCTTGGCCACCAGGTACAGGTGGGCCCCGATCAGCGCGGCGATCGCGCCGGGCACGAGCAGCATGTGGATCGAGTAGAAGCGCGCCAGCGTCGTGGCGCCGAACTCCGCCCCCCCTCGAAGGAAGTCGCCCAGGTACGGCCCCACCAGCGGTCCGGAGGCGGTGATGTTGGCGGCGACGATGGTCGCCCAGTAGGAGCGCTGGTCGAACGGAAGCAGGTAGCCGGTCAGCGCCATGATGAAGGTGAGGATCAGCAGGACGAACCCGATCACCCAGTTCAGCTCGCGCGGGTACTTGTACGCGCCGAAGAAGAACGTGCGCGCCATGTGCAGGAAGATGAGGATGACCATCATGGTCGAGCCCCACTTGTGCATCCCGCGCACGAACTCGCCGAGGAAGATCTCGTTGGTGATCCGGCGCGTGGACTCGTAGGCCTCGGTGGCCGACGGCACGTAGAACATCGCCAGGAACACGCCGGTCACGGCCTGCGAGAGGAACGCGAACATCGTGGCCGAGCCGAGCGTGTAGAACCAGTTGGTGCCCTTCGGCACCTTGCGGAACATCGTCCAGCGGGCGACGCCGGAGAGCGACGTGCGCTCGTCGATCCAGTCGACCGCCGTGATCCCGGCCTCCCGCGCGTGCTCGAGCGGCTTGACGGGCTCGGTCTCGGGGCGCCTGGGGCGCGGCGTCAGCGCCGGGGGCAGGGGGAGCTTCAATCGCGGCATCGCTAGTCCAGCTTGGGCGTCGAGAAGCGCCCGGGGTAGAGGTACTGGCCGATCCCGTCCAGCGGCTGGGCGGGATCGCGGTAGCTCGGGAAGCGCTTGAACTCCGAGTTGACGGAGTAGCGGGGGCCGACCTCGACCTGGCCGCCGCGCACCCGCGTGTAGAAGCGGTCGAGCGGGCGCACCGGCGGGCCGCCCGACACGCTGCCCGTGAAGTCGTAGACCCCGCCGTGGCAGGGGCAGATGAAGCGCGCGGACGCCTCCACGAAGCGCACCGGGCAGCCGAGGTGCATGCACTTGGTGGAGATCGCGATGAACTGGCCGCCGCCCGGGATCGAGCGGTCGACCGGCCCGTCGATCTCCTCGTTGTGCGCCCGCATGTAGACGGTGGTCTTGCCGATCTCCCCGACGCCCTGGACGAGCGTGATGACCTTCGGGACGTACGTGTCGTCAGGGAAGGTGTCCGGGGCGCCGACGGCCTGCCAGGTCACCGGCGGGCGCTCGAAGACGGCCGAGCCCACCGCGAACCCCAACGCGGGGAGCGTGAAGGCGGAGACGGCGACCGCGCCGGCGCCGTGGACGGTGAGGGTCATGAACCGGCGGCGGGTGACGGTCTCGCCCTCGAAGGCGCCCGGTATCTGCCGATCGGCCGTGTACTTGGACTTCGGGGGGGTGCGGCGAGGCTGGGGCACGGGACGAGCGAAACGATATCGACCCGGCCGCGGCTACCGCGCGCCGCGCCACGCGGCCTTGGCGGCCTCGTGGTCCGCGTGCGGACCGTCGCCGACGACCCGCACGCCGGCCTCCCACACGGCCGCCGCGCGGCCGGGGTCGCCCTCGGCGTGCGCCTGGGCGACGAGCGAGATCACGTCGGCCAGCTCGACCACCGCGGCGAGGTCGCCGAGCTCGGCCAGGCGCGCCAGCCCGATCGCGTACAGCCGGTCGCCGGCCAGCAGGGAGAGGTCCGGGTCCTCGGGGCGCACGACCCGCCCGGAGCGGTAGTGGAGCAGGTAGCCCTCGTGGATCGCCTCCACGAGCAGCGCGTAGTCCTCCTCGCGCCCGGCGGCCCGGGCGCCCGCGGCGGCCGCCGCGCCGTAGGTGCCGTCCCCGGCGGC
>JBOGYU010000040.1:0-17651 GCA_050696935.1 Solirubrobacteraceae bacterium
GCCGACGTGCGGCCGCGTCCGCTGCCCGCGGTGGCCGGAGCGCCGTCGCCGAGCGCGCCCGCGTCGGCCACTGGGTCGTCGGCGCCGAAGCAGACGTGGTGCAGCCCCTCGCCGTGCTCGCGCAGGTGCTCGGCGATCGGCCCGTCCCGCGACAGCGGCTCGACGAGCTGCAGGTAGGCGTTGCCGGTGGAGAGGTAGGTCAGGCGCACGTGCGGGGTGCGCAGCTCCTCGCTGGCGACGACGGGCAGCCCCAGCCGCGCCCCAAAGTGCTCCAGCGCGCGCTCCGTGCAGCGCACCACCACCGCGACGTGGTCCAGGCGGCGCAGCATCGCGCCGGTCAGTCGCGCTGCAGGCGGTTCCAGGCGCGCCTTGAGTCCCGGAGATGGTGGCGCATGGCCTCCCGTGCTCCCTCCGCGTCGCCGGCCGCCACGCGGCTCAGGATCCCGCGGTGGGCGCGCGCGCCCTTCTCGATGCGTCCGGGGACGCCCATCGTGGCGCGGCGCGCCTCCAGCAGCAGCTCGCGCATCGAGTCGAGCATGATCAGGTAGAGTTCGTTGTGGGTTGCTTCTGCCAGCGCGCGGTGGAACTCGACGTCGTGCTCCGCCGCGGCCTCCGGTTGCTCCTCGGAGGCGGCCTGCTCCTCGCAGAGCTGGCGCAGCCGCTCGATGTCGGCCTCGCCGGCGCGCTCGGCCGCTAGGCCGGCCACCTCGATCTCGATCATCGACCGAACCTCGTCGACCTTCTCGTAGGAGGTCGGCCGGCCGTGGAGGAACAGGCGCATGCTGTCGGTGACCGTCTGGCTGTCGACCGCCGCCACCCGCAGGCCGCGGCCCGCGCTCTCGACCAGGCCCATGGCGGCGAGCGAGCGGACCGCCTCGCGGATGACCGTGCGCGACACCTCGAACTGCTCTCCCAGCCGCCGCTCGGAGGGAAGGCGGTCGCCCGGTCGCAGCTGCTGCTCGAGGATCGTCTCGCGGATGCGGGCCGCGACTTTGTCCGGCAGGCGCTCCTCGCGCGGCACGGCGAAGAACAGCGGGGCGTCCTCCGCGCTGCTCGGTCTCGGGATCGAAGTCGCCATGCCCGCTCCTTGAGTCGCCGGGAAGGTGCGCGCGCCGGCGACGCCTGCGCGCGCCCTGGAATCGTATCGGACGGTATACCATCAGCCCTTGACGGCATTCTAGATGATGGTATACCATAGTCGGCGTGGATGAGGAGAGACGGGACATCATCGTCGTGGGCGCCGGCGCCATCGGCCGGATCCTCGGAGCGGGGCTGGCGGCCGGCGGCGAGCCTGCGGTGCTGCTCGACGTCGACGAGGCGCTGGTCGCGCAGATCAACGCGCGCGGAGTACGGGTGGAGCGCGACGGCTCCGAGCGGCAGGTGCGGGTCGACGCGATCACGTCCGTGAACGGGCGTCGGCCGGCGGAGCTGGTGCTGTTCTGCGTCAAGAGCTACGTCACCGCGTCGGCGGCCGAGCACGTGAGGCAGATCGTGGACGACGAGACGACCGTGGTGTCGTTGCAGAACGGCTGGGGCAACGGCGACGTGCTGGCGGACTGCTGCGGCGCCGAGCGCGTGGTGGTCGGCGTCACCTACAACAGCGCCACGGTCACCGACGGCAAGGTCGTCCACAGCGGCGCCGGCGCGACGCTGGTCGGGCCCTACGAGGGCGAGGACCTGAGCCGCGCTCAGCGGGTGGCCGACACTCTGCGCGCGGGCGGGTTCGAGGCCCAGGCGGCCCCCCGTGTGCGCGAGGAGATCTGGAAGAAGCTGGTGCTCAACGCCGCCACGCTGCCGACCGCGGCGCTGACCGGCCTGGCGGCGGGGCAGCTGGCCTCGCACGAGGAGATGCTGCCGCTCGTGGACCAGGTGACGCGCGAGGCGGTGGCGGTGGCGCGCGGGCTTGGCTATGGCATCGACGCGGACGAGCGCATCGCGGTCATCCACGAAGCGCTCGAGCGCGTGGGCGACGGCAAGGCCTCGATGCTGCAGGATCTGGAAACCGACCGGCGGACCGAGATCGACGTGATCACCGGCGCGGTGCTGCGCGCCGCCGGCGAGGCGGGCGTCGACGCGCCCCTGCACCGGGCGCTGTACGCGCTGGTGCGCGGCGCCGAGCGCGCGAAGGGGCTCTCGTGACGAGCATCCGGTTCCTCGGCGTCGCCGGCTACGAGGTTCTCAGCCCCCGGATGCGGCTGCTCATCGATCCGTTCTTGACCGGCAACCCGCTCGCCCCCTTCGCGCCCGAGGAGCTCGAGGCGCCGAATGTGATCCTGGTCAGCCATGCGGCCTACGACCACATGGGCGACGCGGCGACGATCGCGCTACACACCGGGGCGCCGGTCGTCTGCGGCGCGGACGTCGCGCGCCTGCTGGCCGACCAGGGAGTGCCCGCTGCGCAGCTGCGCGCGACCGTCTGGGGCGTGGTGGTCGAGGTCGGCGGGGTGCTCGTGCGTCCGGTCGAGTGCCATCACTGGTCCTCGGGCACGCTGCGCGACGGCACCCCGGTCACGGGCGTCCCGCTGGCCTTCATCGTCGAGACCGAGCCCGGCGTGCGGCTGTATCACTACGGCGACACCTCGATCTTCGACATGCGGCTGCTCGGGGAGCTGTACCGGCCGACGGTCGGCCTGATCGGCTGCACGGTGCCCGCCGAGCTCGGCGACGATGGTGGGGCCGGCCGCGTGGTGAGCGGCGAGCTGAGCCCCGCGGAGGCAGCGCGCGTCGTCGAAATGCTCGACCTGCGGGTGGCGGTCGCATGCCACTACCTCGAGCCGAACCCGGAGGTCGCGGAGTTCGTGCAGCTCGTACAGGGGCTGGACGGCGTGGGTCGCGCAGCGTTTGCGCCGCTGGTAGGCCAGACGCTCGTCATCGATGGCGCGCATGTCTCGCTGGAGGTCCCGGCGTGACGCTCGCGGCGCCGTTGCCCGGCCCGTCCAAGCTGCTGTTCTGCGGCGTCAACTACGCCAGCCACATGGAGGAGAACCCCGCGACGGTCCTGCCTGAGGAGCCGTTCTTCTTCGCCAAGCTCCCCAGCGCCATCGTCGGGCCGGGCGAGCCGATCGTGATGCCCTACCCGGAGTGCGAGCTCGACTACGAGGTCGAGCTGGCGGTCGTGATCGGTCGCCGCGCCCGCCACGTCGAGCGCGACCGGGTGCTCGAGCACGTCTTCGGCTACACACTGGTCAACGACGTCAGCGCCCGTGACGTGCAGTTCCGCAACGCCCAGATCACGCTCGGAAAGAACTTCGACACGTTCTGCCCGATCGGGCCGGCGGTGGTGCCCGTGGCCGAGATGCCGAGCCTGGACGCCGTGCGCGTCCGCACGACGGTCAACGGCGACGTGCGCCAGGACGCGGGCGCGAGCGAGATGCTGTTCGGCGTTCCCGAGCTGGTCAGCCGCCTGAGCCAGGTGATGACGCTCGAGCCGGGCGACGTGGTGACGACCGGCACGCCGGCCGGCGTCGGCTGCTTCCGCCGGCCGCCGGCCTACCTGCGGCCGGGCGACGTGGTGGCGGTCGAGGCCGACGGCGTCGGGCGGCTCGAGAACCCGGTGGTGGCGGGATGGTGAGCGACGTGGCGTCCGTGCCGCTCGAGACGGCGCCCGCGCTGGCGGTGCGGGGCGTGAGCAAGGCGTTCCCGGGCGTCCAGGCGCTCACCGGCGTTGACCTCGAGGTGCGCGCCGGGGAGATCCACGCGCTCGTCGGCGAGAACGGCGCGGGCAAGTCGACGCTCATGCGCATAATCGCCGGGTTCGAGGCGCCGGACGAGGGCGAGGTGCTGCTCGACGGCCGGCCGGCACCCGCCGGCCACCTCGACGGCCGCGGGCATGAGGGCGTGGGGATGGTCCACCAGGAGCGCAGCCTGGTCGAGAACCTCAGCGTCGGCGAGAACCTGTTCGCCGGCCAGCAGCCGGCAGGGCCGCTGGGTGTGATCCGCTGGCGGGAGATGGCCGGCCGGGCGCGCGACATCTTCGACCAGCTGCAGGAGCCGATCGACCCGCGCCCCCGCGTCGCCACGCTGTCGCCCGCGCGCCAGCAGATGGTCGAGATCGCCAAGGCGCTGGCGCGGGAGCCGCGGGTGCTGATCCTGGACGAGCCGACGGCGGCGCTGACGCTGACCGAGACCACGAACCTGTTCGCGGTGCTGCGGCGCCTGCGCGCGCATGGCGTGGCGATCGTCTACATCTCTCACCGGCTCGTCGAGGTGTTCGAGTTGGCCGACCGCGTCACGGTCCTCAAGGACGGCGTGGTGACGGGACGCCACCCGGTGTCCGAGGTCGATGAGGATCGGCTGATCGGGCTGATGGTGGGCCGCGAGCTGAGCTTCGAGCGCTCGCAGGCGCGGGTGGCCGGCGACGCGGAGGTCGCCCTGGAGGTGCGCCACCTGGCGGTTCCTCCGGTGGTGCACGACGCGTCCTTCGGCGTGCGCCGAGGCGAGATCGTCTGCCTCGCCGGGCTGATCGGCGCCGGGCGCACGGAGACCTGCGAGGCGATCTTCGGGCTGCGCAGCTCGAGCGCCGGCAAGATCGTGCTCGACGGTCGCCCGCGCCGCGTGCGCAGCGCGGCCGAGGCGCGCGGACTGGGGCTGGGCATGGTGCCCGAGGGACGCAAGGACAGCGGCCTGTTCCTGGACTTCAGCATCCTCGCCAACGTGCTCGCCGCCAACCTCGCCCAGGCGGCGCCGCGCGGCGTGATCTCGCGGCGACGCGCCCGGGCGCTGGCCGCCGACGCCGTCGAGCGCCTCGGCGTGGTGGCCTCCAGCCTGGAGCAGCCCGTGCGCAACCTGAGCGGCGGCAATCAGCAGAAGCTGCTGCTCGGGCGCTGGCTGATGACCCGGCCCAAGGTGCTGATCGTCGACGAGCCCACGCGCGGCGTCGACGTCGGCGCGCGCGCCCAAATCTACGGCATCCTGCGCGACCTCGCCGCGCAGGGCATGGCGATCCTGGTGGTCTCGTCCGATCTTCCCGAGCTACTGACGCTGGCGCACCGAATCGTCGTGTTCCGCGAGGGGCGCACGGCGGGCGAGCTGGACGGCGCCACGGCCACTGAGGAGCAGGTCGTGCGGCTGGCGGCAGTGCAAACGAACCAAGAGGCCGTGCCATGAACACCACGAGCACCGCCACGGAGCCGGGCACGCCGCGGGCGCTGGCCGACCTGCCGGGGCTGGCGAAGGCGGGCGGCCGGGCGCTGATCCGCACGCGTCCGGCGCTGCTGCTGCTGCTGACCGCCGCGCTGGTGGCGTGGATGGCCTACTGGTACCCGGACTCGTTCCCAACCCGCAGCAACTTCGAAGCGGTGCTGCTCAACGCGTCGGTGTCGGCCATCCTCGTGTGCGGGATGACGCTGCTGCTGATCGGCGGGGTCTTCGACCTCTCGATCGGCGGCGTGCTCGCGCTCACCGGCGTGGTCACCGGCGCGCTGATCGCCAACCACGGCTGGGCCGTGCCGACGGCGATCTTGGCCGGGCTGCTGGTCGGCGCCGCGGCGGGGCTGTTCAACGGGCTGCTCGTCACGCGGCTCGGCATCAACGCGCTGATCACCACGCTGGCGACGCTGGGCATCTTCCGCGGGCTCTCACAGCTGCTGGAGAGCTCCGGCGTGGCGCCGATCGGGGACGGCTACGCGAAGGTGGGCCAGACGGAGCTGCTCGGGATCCAGACGCCGTTCTGGGTGATGCTGGTGCTCGTTGCGGTGCTGGCGCTGGCGGTGGCCAACACGCGCTTCTTCCGCCAGTACTACTTCGTGGGCGGCAACGAGCGCGCCGCGCGCTACTCGGGCATCCGCTCCCAGCGCCTGATCCTGATCGGGTTCGTGCTGATGGGCGCGCTGGCGGCGCTCGGCGGCGTCCTCACCTCCGCGCGGCTGAACGCGGCGACCGTGAGCGCGGGCGACGGCCTCGAGCTCGCGGTCATCACCGCCGCGGTGCTGGGCGGCGCGAGCCTCAAGGGCGGCGAGGGCACGATCATCGGCGGCGTGCTCGGCGTGCTGTTCATCGCCCTGGTGCAGAACGCGCTGATCATCATGCAGGTCGACGTCTTCTGGCAGCAGATCATCATCGGAGCGGTGCTGCTGATCGCGGTCTCCCTGGACCGCTGGAAGGACAAGCTCGGCTCACACTGAGAACAGGTAGATCGGCGCCATCGCCGGTGGTACGAGTCATCCAGAGGAGGAGTCATGAGGAGAGGACGCACAGCGTTGCTCGCACTGGCCTGCGCCGCGCTGGCGGCGGCCGCCGGTTGCGGGGAGCGCGCCAACAACGACCAGGCGCAGACCGAGAAGGGCAGCCCGGCCAGCCGCGTGGACCCCAACGAGACCTACTACTGGATCTCGCAGCTCTCCACGCTGCCGCTGTTCGTCGACAACGACCACAAGGGCCTCAAGCGCGCGGCCGACGAGCTGGGCGTCAAGTACAAGATCCAGGGCCCGACGAAGATCGACCTGACGCAATTCATCGCCACGATCAACCAGGTCTGCGCGCAGAACCCCGCCGGCGTGATGGTGGTGGGCTGGGATCCGGCGCTCAACGAGGCGGTCAACACGTGCCTGCAGCAGGGCGTGCCCACTGTGACCGACGACGCGGACCTGCCGGGCTCTGACCGCCTGGCGTTCGTGGGCACCGACTGGTACGAGATCGGGGTGGCCCAGGCCGAGGCGATGATCGAGGCGACCGGCGCCACGGGCGACGTCGCGACCATCTCGATCATCAACGCCGACAACATGAAGGCGGCGCGGCGCGGCTTCGAGGACACGCTGCAGCAGAAGGCGCCCGACATGCGGATCGTGGCCGAGGAAGACGACGGCGGCGACCGCTCCAAGGCGGCCGCCAAGGTCGCCGACCTGCTGTCGGCCCATCCCGACCTCGCCGGCATCGCCGGGTTCGACGCCGAGAGCGGGCCCGGCGCAGTGCGCGCGCTCACGGAGGCTGACAAGCTCAACAAGGTCAAGCTCACCGCGATGGAGGCCGAGCCGGAGTTCTTCAAGAGCATCGAGGACGGCTCGGTCAGCGCCATCATCGTGCAGAAGCGCGAGCTGTTCACCTACTACGCCATGAAGCTGCTGTTCGACTACAACCACAGTGGGCTAAGCGTCCTGGGCGTCGAGAAGGAGACGTCGGCGCCGGTCCCGGTCAACGTCAACACCGGCTTGTTCGTCGTCGACAAGTCAAACGTCGGCGAGGTGCTCGCCGCGACCTCGAAGAAGTAGCGGCACGCGGGGCGGCACGCCACGCGCGCCGCCCCGCCTTCACTCCCGACCCCCGACAGCCATGAGACAAGCCTTCGCCATGCAGCTCAAGCCGAGCGCCCTGCCCGAGTACCGCCGCCGCCACGACGCGGCGTGGCCCGACCTTCTGCAGGCGATCGGGTCACGCGGCGTGCGCAGCTTCACGATCTACCACGCGGACGGCGAGCGGCTGTTCGTGCACTCAGAGCTCGACGACGCCGGAGCTTGGGAGCGCGCGTGGGGCACGCCGGTGCACCGGCGCTGGGGCGCGACGATCGCGCCGCTGCTGGCGGTCGACGAGCGCGGCGCGCCGCTGACGGCGTCGCTGGACGAGGTCTTCCACTACGCGCGAAGGACGGCATGAGCGAGGGCATCCTGTGCGGCGTCGACACCGGCGGCACCTTCACCGACTGCGTCCTGCTCACCGACGGGCGCATCGTGCGCGCCAAGGCGTCCTCGACGCCGCGCGACTTCGCGGTCGGCTTCTTCGATGCGCTCGCAGCAGCCGGCGAACAGCTAGGACTCGGGCTGGCCGAGTTGATGCCGCGGCTGACGCATCTCGTCTACGGCACGACGGTCGCCACCAACATCGTCGTCGAGCGCGACGGCGCGCACACCGGCCTGCTGACGACTCGCGGGTTCGCCGACACGCTGCTGATGATGCGCGCGATAGGCCGCGTCACCGGCCTCTCGCCCGAGCAGCTGATGCACCTGTCGGCCACCGGCAAGCCGCGGCCGCTGGTGCCGCGCGAGCTGACCGCCGAGGTGCCCGAGCGCATCGACTGCTTCGGCGACATCGTGACCGCGCTCGACGAGGACGCCTGCCGCGCCGCCATCGCAACGCTGCTCGAGCAGGGGGTGGACGCGATCGCGATCGCGTTCCTGTGGTCGTTCGTCAACCCGGCCCACGAGCACCGCGCGCGCGAGCTGGCACACGAGCTCGCCCCGGAGCTCTACGTGAGCTGCTCGGCCGAGCTGGCACCCAAGTGGGGCGAGTACGAGCGCACCGCGACGGCCGCCATCAACGCCTACGTGGGACCGGCGACGCGCGACTACATGCGCCGCATCACGGCACGCGCGCGGGAGCTGGGCGTCGCGTCCGAGCCACTGATCCTGCAATGCAGCGGCGGGGCGATCCCGATCGGCCAGGCTGGCGCCGACGCGGTGCGCACGATCGGCTCCGGTCCCGCCGCGGGGGTGATCGCCAGCGCCGAGCTGGGCCGCCGGCTCGGGATCGAGAACGTGATCTGCACTGACGTCGGCGGCACCACGTTCGACGTCGGCCTCATGCGCGGCGGGCGGCCGGTGACCTCCGACACCTCGATCGTCTCGCAGTACCGCTACTACGTGCCCACGGTCGACGTCAAGTCGATCGGCGCCGGCGGCGGCTCGATCGCGTGGATCGACGCGGCCTCGGGCACGCTGCGGGTCGGGCCGCAGAGCGCCGGCGCGGATCCCGGGCCAGCGTGCTATAGCCGCGGCGGCACGCGACCGACGGTGACCGACGCCTGCCTGGTGCTCGGCTACCTGGGCGCCGACGCGCTGCTGGCCGGCAGGCTGCGGCTGGACCGCGACGCGGCGCGGCGCGCCGTCGGCACGGTCGCCGCGCCGCTCGGCCTGACCGAGGAGGAGGCGGCCGCGGGGATCGTGCGGATCGCCGAGATGCACATGGCCGACCTGATCCGCAAGGTCACGATCCAGCGCGGCTATGACCCGAGCGACTTCGCGCTGTTCGCCTACGGCGGCGGCGGCCCCGTGCACGCGGGGGTTTTCGGGGCCGAGCTCGGCGTCGACCGGGTGCTGATGCCGCTCGGCGACAGCTCCTCGCTGTGGTCGGCGTTCGGGGCGGCGGCCTCCGACGTGCAGCGGGTCTTCGAGCTCAGCCACCTGGTCGACGCGCCGCTGCCGAGCGGCGAGCTCACCGAGGCCTACGAGGGCCTGGAGCGCCGCGCGGCCGCGTGGCTGGCCGACCAGGGGTTCGCCGAGGACGCCACGGTGCTGCGCCGGCACGCCGAGCTGCGCTACAAGGCGCAGGTCAACCAGGTCGGCATCCCGGTCACGGCCGGGCGGCTGGACGAGACGGCCGCGGCCCGGCTGCTGGACGACTTCGAGCGCGCCTACGCCGGGCTCTACGGCGAGGGCACCGGCTATCGCGCCGCCGGCATCGAGCTGACGGCGCTGCGCGTGGAGGCCGTCGGCTGCATCGACAAGCCCCACCTGAGGCGCGACGGCGCCGCGCCGCCGACCGCGGCCGGTGGGCGCTCGCGGCCCGTGTGGTGGTCCGAGCACGGCCGCTGGGTCGACACTGCGGTCCTGGCCGGGGAGTCGCTGGCCGCCGGCGTCCGCGTCGCCGGGCCGGCGATCGTCGAGTTCGTCGACACCACGCTGGTGGTGCACCCCGACCAGGCGGCGCGCGCGGACGAGCTGGGCAACGTCGAGCTGCTGCTCGAGGGCTGAAGAATGGCGCGCACGATCGAGGGGCGGCACATGGACGGCGTGCGGGAAGGCTACGTCCCCGAGGAGCCGCTGGACATCCACCCCTCGCTGCCGCTGTGGGACGAGCCGGTCGCGGACGTCGACCCCGTCACGTTCGAGGTGATCCGCCACAGCCTCTGGCACGTCAACGAGGAGCACGGCGAGACGATCGTCAAGGTCTCGGGCTCGCCGATCGCCGTCTTCGGCCAGGACTTCAACGCCTGCATCATGGACGAGCGGGGCGACTACCTGTTCTTCGGGCCCTACCTGCAGCTGCACTCGGGCATGCAGGACCTCTCGGTCAAGTGGATCCTCGAACACCGCTCGGCCAACCCCGGCATCCGTGACGGCGACATGTGGCTGCACAACGACCCGTGGGTTGGCACCACGCATCAGTCCGACGCCGCCACCATGTGCCCCGTCTTCGTCGACGGCAAGCTGTTCTGCTGGGTCGGCAACACGCTGCACTTCGTCGACGTCGGCGGGCCCACGCCAGGCGGCTGGTGCCCGGACGCGCAGACCGTGTGGGACGAGCCGCCGACGTCGCCGCCGATGAAGGTGGTCGAGGACGGCGCGCTGCGCGCCGACATCGAGGCCGAGTGGGTCCGCCGCAGCCGCATCCCCGAGCTCGTGGCGCTCGACCTGCGCGCGGTCGTCGCGGGCAACAACGTCGCCCGTGACCGCGTCCTGGCGCTCGTGCGCCGCTACGGCGCCGCGACCGTCAAGGCGGTGATGCGCAAGATCGTCGACGACGCCGAGCGCCGCTTCCAGGCCAAGCTCGAGCGAATCCCCGACGGCCGCTGGCAGGCGCGCACGTACCTGGAGGTCGCCGGTCCCGGCGATCGCGGCAGCTACCCGTGCGTGCTCACGCTGCGCAAGGACGGCGACACGGTCGCGTTCTCCAACGCCGGCACGCATCCCGCCACCGGCTCGCTCAACCTCACCTACGCGGGCTGGCGCGGCGCGATCCTGGCCACCGTGGGCCCGCTGCTCTGCTACGACAGTCTGTTCGCCGTCGGCGGCGCGGTGCGCCACTGCCGCTTTGACCCGACGCCCGGCTGCCTGCTGTCGGCGAGCCATCCCGCGTCGGTCTCTAACGGCGGCGCCATCGGCGCGCTGGCCACCATCGCGCTCGCCAACGTCTGCCTGGCCGGCATGATGGGCTGCGACCGCGAGCTGCTCGGCGAGCTCACCGCCCCGACCGGGCTGTCGCAGTGGCCGGTCACGGCGCTCTACGGGCGCGACCAGCGCGGCCGCGACTTCAGCACCGTCGTGCTCGACTGGTACCTGGGCACAATGGGCGCGCAGGCGTGGCGCGACGGGGTGCACACCGGCGGGGTGTACTGGGGGCCGTATCACCTGGCGCCCAACGTCGAGCAGCTCGAGCAGGGCAGCCCGGTGCTGTACCTGCACCGCGGCGAGCTGCGCGACGGCCAGGGGCTCGGGCGCTACTGCAGCGGCGCCGGCCCCACGGCCGCGTGGACGCCGCACCGCACCGACCGGATCGTCGTCAACATCTCGACCTGCGGCATGGCCGTGCCCACGGCCGCCGGCATCTTCGGCGGCCACCCAGGCATCCCCAACGCCCTGCGCGTGCGACGCGCGGGCGGCGAGGCCGAGGACCTGCGCCCCAAGGAGAAGGACCTCGTGCTCGAGCCCGGCGACGTTTACGAGGGCTGGTCCTCGGGCGGCGCCGGCTACGGCGACCCGCTGCTGCGCGACCCCGAGCTCGTCGCTGCCGACGTGCGCGACGGCCACGCCAGCCGCGATGCCGCCGGGCGCTTCCTGGGCGTGCGGCTCGACGACGACGGAGCCGTCCTGGCCGACGAGACCGCGTCACTGCGAGCCCGCCTGCGCGCCGAGCGGCTCGGCTGCCCGCCCACGCGCGGCCTTGACCACGACGCGGTGAGCGACGCAGTGCTGCACGTCGGCGACGCGCTCGCGGTGGTCGAGACCAACGGCGAGCATCGCTTCGTCTGCGCGCACTGCGGCGAAGCGCTGGGGCCCGCGGACGGCGACTTCAAGGCGCACGCGGTGCGCCGCGACCGGCCGCTCGCCGAGGCCGGCGTGCGCTTCGGCGACCCCGCCCGCTTCGTCGACCGCGCGTTCGAACTGCGGCTGTTTCTCTGCGGCGGCTGCGGCACGCTGCTTGACACCGAGGTCGCGGCCGCCGACGACCCGCCGGTGCACTCGCTCAGCCTCCAACTGTCGGCCCGCGCCCACCCGGTCGGCGCGCCGGAGGCACGCGCATGAGGCTGCGCGGCCGGCGCGCACTGGTCACCGGCGCCGCCTCCGGCATCGGCCTGGCATGCGCCCAGCGCTTCGCCGCCGAGGGCGCACGCCTGGCGCTGCTCGACCGCGACGAGCAAGGCCTCCGCTGCGCCGCCGCCGCACTGGACGGCGCGCTCGCGCTGCCGGCCTCCGTGGTCGACGAGGACCAGGTCGCGTCCGCCATGGGGCAGGCCGTCGAGGCGCTCGGCGGCCTGGACGTCGCGCTCTGCTGCGCCGGCGTGCAGCTATTCGGACGCGACGGCCCCGCCGCCGAGCTCGACGCCGACGTCTGGCGCACCACCCTGGAGGTCAACCTGACCGGCACCTTCCTCACCGCCAAACACGCGATCCGGGCCATGCTGGCCGTAGGCGGAGGCTCGGTCGTGTGTGTGGGCTCGCCCACCGGCATGCGCGGCTCCGCGCCCGGCTTCGACGCCTACAGCACGAGCAAGGCCGGCGTCGTCGGGCTGGTGCGCGTCCTGTGCGCCGACTACGGCCGACGCGGGATTCGGGTCAATGCCGTGATCCCCGGGTTCACCGACACCCCGCTGGTGCGCTCGATCATGGCCGACAGGGCCGAGCGCGACGCGGTCGTGGCGGGCATCCCGCTCGGCCGGCCCGGACGGCCGGCGGAGGTGGCGGCCGCCGTCGCGTTCCTGGCCTCCGACGAGGCCTCCTACGTCACCGGCGCCGTGCTCGCCGCCGACGGCGGCTTCACCGCCGTCTGACATGCACGAGGAAGCGACGCTATACAGCGGCGGTGCGTGGCTGCCCGTGCTGCTGGACATCCCCGACAGGCGATCGGGCGGCCCGTACCCGACCGTCGTCTTGGCGCATGGACTCGCCAACGACCGCGACGAGGGCGCGCAGTTCCCGCCGCTGGCCGGGCGCTTGCGCGACGCGGGCTACCTGGTGATGCGCTTCGACTTCCGCGGCGGCGCGCGCAGCGTCGATCCCGGCCGGATGCTGGTCGGCTCGCAGTGGCCGCACGACCTGCTGGCCGCGGTCACCTGGATCCGACGCCACCCGGCGGCCGACCCCGCCCGCGTCTCGGTCGTCGGCGCCAGTTGGGGCGGCGGCGTCGCGATCCACGTCGCCGCCGCCGAGCCCACGCTGCGCTGCCTGGTGACGCTAGGCACCCCCGCGGCCGGAGAGCGCTGGCTGCGCGAGCTCTGGACCGCGGGCCACGGCGAGGACGGCTGGCACGCCTTCCAGGCCAGCGTGCTTGAGGATCGCGCCCGCCGCGCCGCCGGCGAACCTTCGCGCCGGGTCCGCCTCGCCGCCGGCCTGCTCGCCGTCCCGGCCGCCGAGCTCGACTCCGTGGAGGCCTTCATCGCCGCGCATCCCGGCATGGTGGCAGAGCTCCCGCTCGAGGTCGCCGACGACCTCCTGCTCTTCGCCCCCGAGCGCTCCGCGCCCGCCGTGCGATGCCCGGTGCGCGTCCTGCACGGCACCGCCGACGACCTGGTCAGCCCGCGCGAGGCGGCGGCTTACGGCCGCGCGCTGGGCGCCCGCGCCGACGTGATGCCGGTCGCCGGCGGCGTGCATCAGCTGCTGCTTGGCAACACGCGCGAGGAGGTCATCGAGGCCGTGGTTGAGTGGCTGACCTTGCACCAGGGTCTCGTCACCTGATCCGGTTCAGCTAAGGGGTCGCGAATCATTAAGTGCGGGGTTTTGTGAGCGTTATGTAGAGGGATTGGGGCTCTGGCGACGAACCGGGCGATGTGAGCGGGCAGCCGGATCGGTTGGGGGAGATCGCGGCGCGGCTGGCGCAGGCGAGGATCGGCGAGCGCTGGCGGCTGTTCGGTCCGGAGTGCGATGAGCGCCGCCGGCGGTTGTGGGCGGCCGCGGAGGCGCGTTCGCACGGGCCGGGTGGTGTCGCGGTGGTCGCGCGGGCGACGGGGATCAGCGAGGACACGGTCCGTCGCTGGCCGGCCGAGCTCGAGGTCGACGAGCGCGTGCAGGCGGGCCGGGTCAGGCGTGCGGGCGGCGGCCGGCGTCCTGTCACCGAGGCCGATCCGACGCTGGTGGAGGATCTGGAGCGGCTGGTGGACCCGGCCACGCGCGGCGATCCCGAGTCGCTTTCGCGGTGGACGTCGAAGAGCCTGGCGCACCTGGCCGGGCGCTGGGCGAGATGGGCCATCAGGTGTCCGATCGCACGGTCGGCAAGCTGCTGCGCGGGCGGGGCTACCGGCTGCAGGCCAACCGCAAGACGCGCGAGGGCTCAGATCATCCCGACCGCGACCGGCAGTTCGAGCACATCGATCAGACCGCCCGGGCGGCGATCGCCGCCCGCCAGCCGGTGATCAGCGTCGACACCAAGAAGAAGGAGCTCGTCGGCGCCTACAAGGCGAGCGGGCGCGAGTGCGAGCCCACCGGCCGCCCGGTGCAGGTAAACACGCACGACTTCCCGGACCCCAAACTCGGCAAGGCGGTCCCCTACGGGGTCTACGACCTCGCCGGCAACGAAGGGTTCGTGTCGGTCGGGATCAGCGCCGACACCGCCCAGTTCTCGGTCGCCTCGATCCGCGCCTGGTGGCAGCAGCTCGGCAAGGACCGCTACCCCGACGCCAGCCGGCTGACGGTCACCGCCGACTGCGGCGGCTCAAACGGCTACCGCACGCGGCTGTTCAAGGTCGAGCTGCAGCGCCTGGCCGACGACACCGGCCTGCAGATCGAGGTCTGCCACTTCCCGCCCGGCACCAGCAAGTGGAACCAGATCGAGCACCGCCTGTTCTCGCACGTCGGCCAGAACTGGCGCGGACGGCCGCTGACCAGCCACCAGGTGATCGTCGACCTGATCGCGGCGACCACGACCAAGACCGGCCTGAAGGTCTACGCCCGCCTCGACGACAACGAGTACCCCAAGAAGATCAAAGTCACCGACCAACAGCTCGCCGACGTCAACATCGCCCGCCGCGACTGGCACCCCGAATCGAACTACCTCATCACGCCCCACCACCACGACGGACCCGACCCGTGACCACAAACCGCAGTTGTTGATTCACGGACCCTAAGTGCTCGTTCTTGTAAATAACCGCACGTATTAGCGTCCGCGCGCGACCGTACGGTGCCTGGCATCCTGTCTTCTCGTGAAAGGGCGTTGATGCCGCGGCATAGCCCGTATCGGATCGAGTTGAGCGATGAGGAGCGCCGGGTGCTGGAGGCGTTCGCCCGCTCGTATACGTTGCCGTATTGGCAGGTCGTTCGCGCCCAGATGATGTTGATGGCAGCGGACGGGATGCGCAACGACCAGATCGCGGACCGCTTGCGGTGCCGGCGCGAGGTCGTCTCGCAGTGGCGCAAGCGGTTCTTCGAACAGCGCCTGGCCGGGCTCGAAGACCGGCCACGACGCGGACGGCCGCCGGTCTTTCCCCCCTCAGGTGCGCGCTGAGGTGATCACGATGGCCTGCTCGCTGCCGGCCGAGCACGGGGTGCCGCTGTCGCGGTGGTCCTCAGCAGAGCTCGCGCGCGAAGCCGTCGCACGAGGGATCTGCGAGCAGATCAGCGGCGTGACCGTGTGGCGGTGGCTGTCAGCGGACGCGATCAAGCCTTGGCAGCACCGGTCCTGGATCTTCCCGCGCGACCCCCGTTTCGCCGAGCGCGCCGGCCCTATCCTCGACCTCTATCAGGGCCGCTGGCAGGGCGAGCGGCTCCACCCCGGCGACTACGTCGTCTGCGCCGACGAGAAGGTGCGCCACGAGGCGCTGTCGGGTCGGGCGGGGTGAGAGACCCCGCTGCTGGGCGGTCGCAGCCGCCTGGTGAAGCTGAGGGCAGCCTGACTCCGGAGCTGCGGAGGAGGGCGGAAAGCGGCCCTGACAACGACGTGACGTGAAGGGACTGCCGGAATTCGCGGGCACGGCAAGCAAGGCGGAGCGGTGCAACGAGAGTGAACCAGTGATCGAACCCCCTCAAGCGGCGCGGCTGGCTCTAACCCGGTGGATTTGGGCCGGTCAAGCGGTGCGTGGGAATCCGGAGATTTCCAGGGGACCCGGTCCTCGGCGGTGGCTCTGCCATCTGCTGGGGTCTCGCGGCGAGCGACTGCGCTATCGCCGCGGCATGCCCGCAGGGGAATAGCTGGACGCCTATCCCGTCGACCGAACGATGGTGAACGTGGGAACCCGCCGGTGGTCGCCTCGCCCCTGTGGGGCAGGCAAGGCTCAGCGTCGGCTGATGCCACCGGGCGGGGGCGGAGCCTCCGTAGTAGTCCGAGGCCGGGAAAGCCGGCCACATGGCGAAGGGAGGCAGCTGGCTTTGGGTCTGCGGCTGGGATGCGGGGAGGTCGTCGTTGAATAGCGACGCGCCGTTGCTTGAGCCGATCGTGGCTCAGGCGCGGATACTCGGGATCCAGCGCAGGCTCAACAAGTGGGCTCAGGATGATCAGGACCGGAGGTTCAAGGACCTCCACAACCTCGTTTGTGATCCGGCCACGTTGCAGGTCGCGTGGCTGCGGGTCAGAGCGAACCGTGGGTCGCGCTCGGCCGGCGTGGACGGCGCGCATCCGCGAACTCACACCGCGACAGTGGGGCGGCACGCTGGATAGCTGCATCCACCAGGTCAACGTGTGGCTGCGCGGGTGGCACCAGTTCTTCGGGATCGTCGCGGCCCGCGAGGAGTTCACGCTGCGCGCGTTGGACGCCCATATTCGTCGGCGTCTGCGCGCGATCGTGCTCCGCCACTGGAGACGACCCAGGACGATCGCTCGCAACCTCGTCAAGCTCGGCGTCCCTCGGCGCAGCGCGTGGGGCCAGGTCTACGCGGGACGCAAGTCCACGTGGGCGCTCAGCCACGCACCGGCCGTCGACAAGGCCATGCCCGTTCGGTACTTCACCGACCGGGGCCTGGTCCGGCTGGTCGAGCTGCACCGCTGGGCGCACGAGCACATCGCCGCTCCCATCGATCGCCAGCTGGAGCTGGCCTGGGAATGATTCGAGGTCGCTGACAACGGCCGGCGGCGGGGGTCACAACCCGCCGTCCCGAAGAGCCGTGTGCGAAACAGCGCAAGCACGGTTCTGTGGGAGCCGGGGCGGGCGACCGCCCCGGCTACCCGACAGCGAGGCGCCGGCGGCGCGGCCGGCCGGCGGGTCCCCGCCGTTGCCGGGACTGCCGGGCGGCGGGCTGGCCGAGCGGCCCGAGCTGCCGGATGAGCTGATCGACGAGCTGCTCGCCGGCGCGTCCACGGCGGAGGAGATCGCGGGCCCGGACGGGCTGCTCAGGCAGCTCACGCGGCGGCTGCTCGAGCGCGCACTGCAGGCTGAGCTGACCGAGCACCTCGGGTACCCGCCAGGGCAGGCGCCGCCGGGCGGGGCGGGCAACGCGCGCAACGGCCAGCCGGCGAAGGCGGTCCTGACCGACCAGGGGCCGGTCAGAGTCCGCTCGCCGCGCGATCGCAAGGGCACGTTCGAGCCCAAGGTTGTGGGCAAGCGCCAGACGCGCTGGCTCGGGTTCGACGAGAAGGTGATCGCGCTCTACGCGCGCGGGCTGACGGTGCGCGAGATCCAGGGCCACCTGGCCGAGATCTACGGCACCGAGGTCAGCCCGGGCCTGATCAGCCAGAAGGAGAAGTCGAGGTTGTTGTAGAGCGCGCCGCCGGCCAGCAGGAACCGCCAGCCCTGGATCCGGTAGGGGGTGTCCGCGGGTCCCTTGAACCCGGTCTCGTCGTCGCCGATTGCGCGGTCGAGC
>JBOGYU010000041.1:0-17591 GCA_050696935.1 Solirubrobacteraceae bacterium
GGCTCCTCACACCCGCGGCCGTCCCTCGTTAACGGCGACTGGATGTCGCCGTTCTGGTCAGAACGCGGGGCGGGATGCCCCGCGGAACACCATCAATAGCCGAGCGCGAACTTCGCGTCCTCGGACATCTTCTCGGGCGTCCAGGGCGGCGTGAAGATCATGTTCGGGATGACCTCCTCGACGCCGGGGACGTCGCCGACGAACTCCTGCATCTGCTCGGACACCTGCGGGCCGATCGGGCAGGCGGGCGTGGTGAGCGTGAAGGTGATCGAGACGGCCCCGCCGTCGATCTCGACGCCGTAGACCAGCCCCAGCTCGACGAAGTCCAGCCCGAGCTCGGGATCGATGACGTTGCTGAGCGCCTCGAGGACGTCTTCTTCTTCGACCATGGTCGTCTGAGTGTAGGCGGATTAGGGGCCGGCCTGTACTAACCCGCGAGTATGCATTAGTTTGCCGGCATCGTTCACTTCGACGAGCAGCTGGCGATCCTGAGGATCGCGGGGGACGAGGACCGGACGACGAGCGGACGCCGCCGTCGCCCGCTGTCCGCGGCGCTGAAGGCGACCCGCGACGTGATCGTCGACCTGTCGGAGCTCCGGTTCGCCGACCCGTCGCTGATGATCGACCTCGCGATCCTCGCCCAGCGCCTGCGCGCCCAGGGGCGCACGCTGTGGCTCAGCGGCGCCTCGCCGAACATCCGCAGGCTGATCCAGACGGTCGGCCTGCACCGGCTCCCCGGCGTGCGGCTCGACGGCACGCTGCCCGCCTACAGCGCCTAGCGTCGCCTCGCATAAGGTGTGGGGCTCCTCCCCATGCTGCTCCCGCTCGTCCTGCTCTTCATTGTCGTGCCCATCGCCGAGCTGGCGGTGATCATCCAGGTCGGCCAGGCGATCGGGGTGTGGTGGACGATCGCGCTGCTGGTGGCGGACTCGATCCTCGGCTCGGTGCTCATGCGCTCGCAGGGGCGGTCGGCGTGGCGGCGGTTCAACGAGGCGGTGCAGGCGGGGCGGGTGCCGGCGCGCGAGGTGCTCGACGGCGTGCTGGTGATCTTCGGCGGCCTGCTGCTGCTCACGCCCGGGTTCCTCAGCGACGGGCTCGGCCTGCTGCTGGTGATCCCGCCCACCCGCGCGCTCGTCCGGGCGGCGCTGGCCCGGCGGCTGGAGCGCCGGATGGTGGCCTCGGCCCGCCGCTCGCGGCGGGGCGGTCACTACGACGTCGAGGGGACGGCGGTGGACGTCGAGCCCGAGCGCCTGCCCGGGAGGGACGCGCCCTGATCGGCGAGGAGCTCGAGCGCGCCCGCCCGGCGACGGGGCCCGGCTTCTCCGACGCCGTGACCTTCGCATTCGCCGACCCCGCCACGGAGCTGTACGGCCTCGCCCGGCTCGGGCTGTCCGGCGGCGAGGGCAGCGCGCTGGCGCTCCTGTTCGCGGGGCGCGAGCCGGTGGCCGCGCTCGCCCGCGGCGGCCTGCCGGTGGACGGGGGATTCGAGCAGCTGGCGTTGCCCGGCCTCGCCGCGACCGTGGACGAGCCGCTGCGCCGCTGGACGGTGGCGTTCGGCGACGAGGACGGCTTCGAGCTCGCCTTCGAGGCGCTGGCGGCGCCGGCCGTGCTGGAGGCGGACGAGCCGGCCGCGCAGGCCGGCGGCATGGTCGGCTACGAGCAGCTCTGCCGGGTGGCCGGCACCGTCCGCGCCGGCGGCCGCACGCGCGAGGTGCGCTGCGCGGGCCAGCGCGGCCACTCGTGGGGCGAGCCGGTCTGGGACCGGATCGCGGCCGCCCGGACCGTGACGGCCTGGCTGGAGGACGGCACCGGCGTCGCCCTCAGCTCGATCCGCCCCGCCGGCGCGGACGACCACGCGGGCGAGGCGACCTGGGCCTCCCTGCTGGCGCCGGCCGGCAGCCTGCGCGTGGACGATCCGCGGCTCTCGACGACCTACGACGCGGACGGCCGCCAGCGCCGCGCCGGCCTCGAGCTGTGGGTCGGCGAGGAGGACGCGTACCCGCGCCGGGCGGCCGGCGTGGCGATCTGCGGCGCCGAGCTCGACCTCGGCCGCCTGCGGCTCGACTGCGCGTTCTTCCGCTGGTGGATGGACGGCCGGCCGGGCGTGGGGCGCTACGACATCCTGCGGCGCGCGTGATCAGTTCTCGCAGCCGAGACGGTCCCAGCAGTAGAGCTCGAGGCACTCGGCCGCGAGCTCCGTGGCCCGGTCGGGCGACAGCCACGGCAGCACCATGTCCAGCGCCTGCTCCTCGGCGACGCCCGCGTTGAAGGCGTCCTCCCCGCGCAGGCCGGCGGCGATCTTCAGCGCCTCGCGGCGGTTGTCCCCCAGCGCGGCGAACGCCCCCACCAGGAACTCCTTGTTGGCGACCGGCGTGCCCACCTCCATCGAGGCGTGCCACGCGGCGAGCATCGAGAGGTCGTGCTCGTCGAGGTCGGCGACCGCCTTGGCGTAGTGCGACGCGAGCTGATCGTCCGGGATCTCGTCGACCCACGCGCGCACGAGCTCGCACAGCAGCTGGCGGCGCGCCTCGCGGCCGACGGACTCGGCGATCACGCGGATGGCGTCCTGTGGCTCGATGAAGCACAGTGGCATGACGCCGTGAAGGTACGCCCGCCGCCGGACGGAACCCGGGATCATGTGCTCGCCATGGCGGGTCGCTACGAGTCGCGCTACCTGCGGGCGGTCGATCCCGCCCGGCCGCGAGGGGCATGGATCCGGTACACGACGCTCCAGCGGCCGGGCTCGGCGCCCACCGGGGCCCTCTGGTGCACGGTGTGGGACGCCGAGGCCGGCCCGCCGTACACGGTGAAGGAGTCCTTCCCCGAGCCCGTGGTGCCGGGGGGACGAGCGGCCGGGACGATCGTCCCGGGGGAACGAGAGGCCGGTGCGCCCGGGACCATCGTGCACGGGGTCCCGCTCCAGCCCTTCCCGGACCCCTGACCCCGCCGAGCGTCGAGTTCATCGGCCCCAGGCCGACGAAGTCGACACTCGATGGTCAGATGAGGACGTCCAGCGTGCGGTCGACGTCCGCCTCGGTCGTGTAGAGGTGGAACGAGAACCGCATGGCGCCGCCGCGGCCCGCAGCCATCACGCCCGCGGCGCGCAACCGGTCGCCCGCACCGTCGTCGAGCGCGACCGACACGATCGGCGAGTCGCCGTCCGGCACGCCGAGCCCGGCGCGGAAGCGGTTCGCGAGCGCGAGGTCGTGCGCGTGGATCGCTGCGATCCCCACCCGCTCCAGCAGCGCCAGCGCCGGCGCGTGGGCGACCCAGTTCAGCCACGCCGGCGAGACGTCGAGCCGCCGCGCGTCGCCCGCCAGCCGCAGCGGGCCGCCGTACAGCGTCGCCATCGGCACCTCGGCCGCGTACCAGCCGGCGAGATGCGGCGTGAGCCGCTCGGCCGCCTCGGGCCGCACCGCGAAGAACGCCGTCCCGCGCGGCCCGAGCAGCCACTTGTAGCCCGCGCACGCGGCGTAGTCGAAGCGTCCGACCTCGAACGGCATCCAGCCGCACGCGTGCGTGGCGTCGACGTACGTTCGCGCCCCGTGGTGCGCAGCGGCGGCGGCGAGCCCGTCGAGGTCGGCGACCCGCCCGTCGGCCGACTGGACGGCGCTGAACGCGACCACCTCCGTGCCGCCGTCCACCGCCCCGGCGAGCTCGTCGAGCGGCACGAGGTCCACCCGCACGCCCCGAGGACGCTGCGCCAGGAACGGGAACAGGAGCGACGTGAAGTCCTCCTGCGGGCAGACCACCCGCGCGCCTCGCGGCACCGACAGCGCGACCAGCCCGGCGAAGGGCGACACCTGCGGGCCGATCGCCACGTCGGCGGCCGGCACGCCGTGCAGCCGGGCGAACGACTCGCGCGCCGCGCCGACGGAGAGATCCCACCCGTCGAACCCGCACCGCCCGTGCCGCCACTCGTCCCCGGCCGCCTGCATCGCCTCCCACGACGGCCGCGGCGGCAGCCCGTACGAGGCCGTGTTCAGCCAGGTGAGCTCGGGCGAGAAGAGGCGGCGCGCCTCGGGGATCGAGAGCGCGCCAGGCCCCATCAGACCCGCTTCTTGACCTCCCGGAAGGCCCGGCGCGGCTTGCCCGTGACCTTGTCCACGAGCCCCGCGTCGAACCGCGGCGTGACGTTGCCGAAGTAGGTGTAGACGTACAGCCGCTTGATCCGGCGGTTCTTCCGCGCCAGCTTGAACATGTACTTCGTCGCCTTCACCTGGCAGGCGGAGCGGTTCTTGCAGCCCTTGCGGGTGCGCTTGGTCCAGAAGGAGCCGAAGTCGTACAGCCCGCCGGTCTCGGTGAGCCAGATCTGGCGGCAGCCGAGCGCCCGGATGATCTGCCGCGTGCCGGTGTCGCGGAAGCGGTTGACGTCGGAGTAGTTGTGCAGCCCGCAGATCTTCCGCGGCACCTTGAGCGCGCGCCGGAAGCGCTTGATGTAGCGGATCGTGCGCCCGTACTTGGGCCGCCGCGCCGCCGGGTCGTTCGCCTGGTCGAGCACGTCCGCGGCGACGATCGTGCACCGCTTGCACGCCTTCTTGGCGATGTTCGTGAACTGCGCGGCGCGCTTCGGGTTGCGCGACGTCGGCTGCGTGAAGTGGTTGACCTCGTTCCACGGGGCGACGACCTTCACCCACGGGAACGCCGCGAAGAACTTCCGGATGTTGCTGCGGTACTGCTTCTGGCTGGGCAGCCGGCAGACCGACCGGCGGAAGTTGCGCCGCTTGCCGCAGATGCTGGAGTCGCCGGTCGCGTGCTGGAACGTGACGAGCGGGGTCACGCCGGCCGCACGGGCGGCGTTGAGGTACTCCGTCACGCGCGCCAGCTCGTGGTCGCCGCTGGTCATCACGTTGTAGGCCATGACCACGCGCGCGTGCCTGGCGCCGAGGTCTCCGAACAGCGGGTCGGAGAACATGGCAGGCGTGTTCTCGGAGATCCCGATGGTGAGCTTGGCGTTGGCGGCCGCGGGAACGGCGAGCAGGGCGGCCGCGGCGAGCACGGCGGAGAGCAGGCGGAAGCGCATAGGTCCTTCGTCGGAGCGGGGTCGCGCGCACCTTACCTGCGCGGTCAGCGTTTCGACAGGGCCCCCAGGAACAGGGCGGCGGCGAACCGGGTCGCGCCGTCGACGTCGGGCGGGGAGCGCTCCGCCAGCCGGGCACCGAGCTCGAGCGCCACGGCGACCATCGCGTGGGCGCAGTAGTCGACGTCCACGGGCGGCATATAGCCGGCGGCGATCGCGGCCCGCAGGTCCTCGGCCAGCTCGCCGGTGCTCGCGGGCAGCACCGCGTCGCCGAACTGGGCCCGCACGGCGCCGAGGTTGCGCCGGACGAACGCGAACCGGTCCGGGTCCTCCACGATGAACTCGAAGAAGGCCCGGAAGGCGCCCTCGACGAACGCTTCGGGCGTCCGCGCGCCGCGCCGGGCGGCGCGCACGCGGCGGCGGGCCTCGTCACCGGTCTCCTCCACGAGCGCGCGGAAGACCGCCGCCTTGTCCGGGAAGTAGTTGTAGAACGTGCCGGAGGCGAGGTCCGTGCGGCGCACGATGTCGCGCACGCCGGCGGCGCCGTAGCCGAGCTCGGCGAAGGTCTCGCGGCCCGCGGCGAGGATCGTGGCACGGTTCGTGGCCTTCGTCAGCTCACGTCGCCCCACGCCGGCGCTCCTTCGCCAGGTCGGCCAGGTAGTCGTCGAAGTCGACCTGCATCGTGTGGCGCGCCGAGGCCACGTAGCGCCTGAACATCCGCGCGCGCTCGCGCTCCATGTCCGCGCGCATGGCCACCGGCGGGGGCAGCTCGTAGCGGCCGGCGAGGTGGTCGCACACCCACTCCGACTGGGCAGCCGCGATCGGCATGACCGCGCCCACCGGCTGGAGCAGGCCGATGAAGTAGACGCCGCGGATCTCGGGGTGGAACACGCGGCGGAACAGCGGCAGGTCGTTGCCGGGCGCGGAGATCAGCTCCGGGTCGAAGAACGGGAAGCTGACCTTGTAGCCGGTGCAGTAGACGACGACGTCGGCCTCCACCTCGCTGCCGTCCGCGAACACCACGGTGCGCTCCGTCAGCCGCGCGATGTTCGGCTTCGCGGCGATCTCGCCGTGGGCGAGCCGGGAGAGCACGTCGTCGGAGACGGTCGGGTGGGCCTCGCCGAATCGGTGGTCGGGCTTCGGGAGCCCGTAGCGCTCCATGTCCCCCACCGCGAGGCGCAGCAGCGCCTCGGACACGCGCCGGCGCACGGCGTAGGGGACGCGCGTCGGCTGCGGGTACTGGTCCAGTGGCTTCCCCAGCACGTACTTGGGGATCACCCACGCGCCGCGCCGCGCCGCCAGGTACGTCGCGGCCGCCGAGAAGCTGGCCTCGACCGCGATGTCCATCGCCGAGTTGCCCATCCCGAGCACCACGACGCGGCGGTCGCGGAAGAAGTCGGGGTCGTCCCCCGCGTAGTCGTGGGAGTGGATCTGCACGCCGGCGAAGTCCTCGCTGCCGGGGAATGGAGGGCCGGGCCAGCGCGGGTCCCAGTGGTGGCCGTTGGCCACGATCACCGCGTCGTAGCGGCGGGTCTCGCCGGTGTCGAGGGTCACCTCCCAGCCCGGCGTCGCCCGCTCGACGGCCGTCTCGAACGTGATCCGGTCGCGGAATCCGAAGTGGTCGACGTAGGCGTCGAAGTAGCGGGCGATGTGGGTGTGGTGCGGGAAGTCGGGATACGTCCGCGGCATCGGGAAGTCGGCGAACTCCATCCGCTCGCGCGAGGTGTTGATGTGCAGCGAGCGGTAGGCCCCGGACAGGCCGTTGCGGTTCTTGTAGACCCACAGGCCGCCGACGCGGTCGGACTTCTCGAAGCAGTCGAAGTCGAAGCCGCGCTGGTGCAGCGCCTTGGCGGCGGCGATGCCGGACGAGCCGGCCCCGATGACGCACACGCGCATCGCCCGGTGAATCATGACGCAGGCGTCAACTTCGTGCGGGCGCGAGGATCGGCTTGTGGACTTCGAGGCAGCCGAGGTGAAGGCGTCCGGCGGCGTGGTGTGGCGGCGGGGCGACCGCGGGCTCGAGGTCGCCCTGGTGCACCGCCCCAAGTACGACGACTGGTCGTTCCCCAAGGGCAAGCTCGACCCCGGCGAGGGCTGGGAGGAGGCGGCGCTGCGCGAGGTCGAGGAGGAGATCGGCTTGCGCTGCCGGCTCGGGCACGAGCTGCCGCCGACCGCCTACACCGACGACAAGGGGCGCGCGAAGGTCGTGCGCTACTGGCTGATGGAGCCGCTGGACGGCGCCTTCGCGGCGTCCGGCGAGGTGGACGAGATGCGCTGGCTGCCGGCCGCCGAGGCGCGCGGGCTGCTGACCTACGTGCACGACCGCGAGCTGCTGCGGGAGCTGACCGGGTGAACCGCGAGCGCTTCCCGGGGCTGCGCGACGGGTGGGCGCGGCTGGACGGACCGGCCGGCACGCAGATGGTCGACGCCGTGATCGAGGCGATGGCCGGCTTCATGCGCTCCGGCGACAACGCGAACCACGGCGGCCTGTTCGCCGCCGCGCAGCGCACCGACGAGCTGGTCGCGGCGGCGCGGGCGAGCGTCGGCGCGCTGCTCGGCGCCGACCCGCGCGGCGTCGCCTTCGGCCCGAGCATGACCGACATGACGATGCGCTTCTCCGCCGCCGCGGGGCGGGCGCTCTCCCCCGGCGACGAGATCGTCTGCACGCGGCTGGACCACGACGCCAACGTGCGACCGTGGCTGATCGCGGCGGAGCGTGCGCGGGCGATGGTGCGGTTCGCCGAGCCGGAGCCGGAGACGCTCGAGCTGCCGGCGTCCGCCGTGGAGGACGTGCTCACGGTACGCACCCGCTGGGTGGCCGTCACCGCCGCCTCAAACGCGGTCGGCACCGTCCCGGACCTGCCGGGGATCGTCGCCGCCGCCCATGCGTCGGGCGCGCGCGTGTACGTGGACGCGGTGCACGCCGCGCCGCACCGGCGGCTCGACGTCGAGGCGCTCGGGTGCGACGCGCTCGCCTGCTCGGCGTACAAGTGGTTTGGGCCGCACGTCGGGATCCTGTGGGCCCGCCCGGAGCTGCTCGGCGAGCTCGAGCCGGACAAGCTGCGCCCGTCGCCGGACACGGTGCCCGAGCGGTGGGAGCTCGGCACGCTCCCGTTCGAGGCGCTGGCCGGGGTGCGCGCGGCGGCCGACTACGTGCTGTCGGCCGACTGGGAGGCCGTCCGCGCGCACGAGGACGCGCTGCTCGGGGCCGCCCTCGACGGCCTCGGCGCGATGCCGCACGTGACGCTCCACGGCGCCGCCCGCGACCGCACGCCGACGCTGATGCTGTCGGTCGCGAGCCGCCGGCCCGGCGAGGTGGCCGCCGCGCTCGCGGCCCGCCAGGTGGCGGTGTGGCACGGCAACTACTACGCCTGGGAGCTCGAGCGCCAGCTCGGCCTCGAGCCGGACGGCGCGGTCCGCGCCGGCTTCGTCCACTACAACGACGAAGCCGACGCGGAGCGGTTGCTGGCCGCGGTGGCCGACCTTTCCTAAAGAGGGTCAGACCCCTTTATGTAAAGGGGTCTGACCCCGTTATGTTGCGGGCCTCCCGAGGTCAGGCTGCGTGTAGTCGCAGACCCCCGTCGGGAAGATCTGCTCCAGCCGCGCGCGCTCGGCCGCGGTCGGCGACCAGGAGCCGTAGAGGCCGCGCGCGATCGCGCTGTCGACGGACTGCAGCGCGCACTTGTACACGCCGCCGCGCAGCGGGCCGCCGGCGACGATCCGCGACGTGGAGTGGAGCGGGAACCGCTCCGTGCACGCGCCCGGGTCGCCGTCGTCGAGGATCCCCGCCCAGACGCCGGGGCCGCGGGCGATCTCCTGCCCGGAGGCGGTGAAGCAGCGGTCCGTGGCCGCGGCGGGCCGCACCCCGGTGGTCAGCCACCCGTCGATCACCGCGAACGCCTCGAGCGCGCGGTCGTCGCCGCGCTCGGAGAACCAGATCGACTGATTGGAGGCGTCGCCGTCGGCGTCGAGCATCCGCTGCCGGGCGGCGAACGACTGGTGGCTGTTGTGCATGTCCAGCACCTCCTCGAGGTACTGGCGCATGTCGATGATCGGGATGTCGATCTCGCCGTCGAAGTACAGCCCCTTCTCGTAGGCGGCGTTGATCGCCGGGATCGAGCCCGCCCGCCGCGGCGCCGGCGTGACGCCGCCGTCCGGGCTGAGCCGCATGTTGCGCGCGCTGTAGGGGTCGAACGAGCCCACCGGGAGGAACGGGCGGCCCTCCTGGACCATCTCGCCCGGGTCCTTCCAGGAGCCGATGGTGGCGTTGAGCTTCAGGAACTCCTCCGGCGTGATGTTGCCGTCGGTGAGCGCCTTCAGCCCGTACTGCACGCCGACGTTGTCCCACGTCTGGCGGGCGTAGCCGTCGGCGCCCACGCCGTAGACGTTGCGCACGTCCTCCCAGTGCGTCCAGTGCACGGCGGCCATCACCGCCGGGTCCATCCGGTCGCTGCCCGCGCCGGCGCTGCCGAACAGCGGGTTCATGGCCAGCGGGGTCAGGCCCCGCCAGCCGTTGATGCACTCGGTGCTGCCGGGGCGGCCGGTGAACGGGTTCGGGAAGGTCGCGCTCGTGTTCAGGCCCTCGAGCCACTCGCGGTTCTCCCAGTTGCGCCACTTCGGGTTCGCCGCGTCGGTGACGTCCATGTAGTGCTCGAGCAGCTCGCAGTCGCCGACGTGGATGGTCTGGGTGACCATGTCGGGATAGGAGACGACCGGTATCGCCGCGTCGAGCACACCGGCGTGGTTCTGGCCGTAGACGTACTGCTGGATCGCGCCGCCGGAGCCGCCGATCCCGACCGTGTAGCGGGGAACGCCGTAGCGCTCGACGAAGCGCTCCTTGGTCATCAGCGCGGTCTCGCCGCCGAGCACGAGGTTGTAGTGCACGCTCGCGCGGGTGCCGCTCGAGTGCGCGATCGCGTAGCCGGCCCCGAGCAGGTCCGGGTTGATCGCCGAGCCGCCGGGCGTCCCCTGGTTGCGGCCGATCGCGACGCCGCCGTCGAAGGCGTAGACGAGCCGGCGGTTCCAGCGCGACGTGTCGATCTCCCCCTTCGCGGGGTCGGCGAGCATGGCGAGCGAGTAGATGAAGCGATTGATCGTGCCGCGCTCACGCCGGACGACGAACGGCACGGTGCGGCCGTCCAGCGTCGTCGTGGTCGCGACGTCCGCCGGGAGCGGTCCGGGCGGGAGCGTGCGCAGGTTGCCGCCTGCGGTGGAGCGGTAGAGCCAGTCGACCTGCGTGTGCGCGCTGCAGTCGCGGCTCCAGCCCGCGCCGGGCACCCGGAAGCCCTCTCCCTCCTGGTTGTCGACGATCGGCTCGCCGAGCCCGACTTGGTTCGTCTTGCACACGAACGGCACCTGATGCGGGCCGGAGAAGATCGGGCCCTCGATCGGGTGGTTGACCAGGCGCATGCGCGCCGCGTCGGGCGCGCGCGAGCGCGGGTTGTGCCGGACCGTCAGCTCGTTGGCGCCGAGCCGCAGCCCGTCCACCAGGCCGACGAGCGCGTCGCCGTCGGGCTCGAACGAGCGCGTGACGTCGGCGCCGTTGCGCAGCACCCGCAGCTTCTTCAGCAGCCCGGCCGGCGCCTCGACGCGCACGAGCGCATCTCCGCCGCTGACCTGGTCCGCCCGGCTGGACAGCACCTCGA
Source organism: Solirubrobacteraceae bacterium (assembly GCA_050696935.1). Lineage (GTDB taxonomy): Bacteria > Actinomycetota > Thermoleophilia > Solirubrobacterales > Solirubrobacteraceae > DASSUW01. Next base: position 10,666 of record JBOGYU010000041.1, read on the forward strand.
TGTCCACGTTCCCCGGTGCCGCCGCAGCCGGTGCGGCGAGCGCGGCCGCGGCCAGCAGCGCCGTCCCGGTGCCGATCCTGCCTCTCATTTCCCCTCCTCCGTCTGGAAGAGGGCACCGTATCGCCAGGAGCCTGGGCTGTCAGCCGCCGCCGGGGTCCGTCAACCCACCCCCGCGCGAGCGGCGGATGAAGTAGACGATCACCACGGAGACCACCAGCGAGGCGAGGAAGCCGGCGCCGTACGCCCCGTCGGTGATGAGCCACATCAGCAGGCCGGCGATGAACGAGCCCGCGAGCCCGACGGCCATCGTCTGGAGCAGGCTCATCGGGTCCTTGCCGGGCAGCGCGAGCCGCGCGAACGCGCCGACGATCAGGCCCCAGACCGCGAGGATGATCAGGTAGACGATCAGGTCCATCTCGGAGCGACGATACCCCGTGAAGCGTCGAACTTCGGCTTTTAGGAAGGGGAGCGGGGAGTTTCGTGCAACTGACGACACGTCAGTAGGCCGCTTTGCACGTTACTCCCCGTCTGGGGGACAAACGTGCAAATCGGCCGTCCACCACGTCGGGCTTTGCACGTTCCTCCCGACCCTTCCGCCCTACAAGCCAGAAGTTCGTCCCGCCGGCCACGATCGGGTTGCGACGGGGCGTGGGCCGCGATCGGGCGATGACGGCGGCAGGTCGCGGAGGTAGCGGTCGACCATCCGGGCGCACTGGCGGCCCTCGTTGATCGCCCACACGATCAGCGACTGGCCGCGGCGCGCGTCGCCCGCCGCGAACACGCCGTCGGCGGAGGTCGCGTACGTGCCCGCCTTCGCGTTGCCGCGCGGGTCCTTCCCCACGCCCAGCGCCTCGAGCAGCGCCGGCTCGGGGTGCAGGAACCCCATCGCGAGTAGCACGAGGCCGGCGGGGCGCGCCTCCTCGGTGCCGGGCAGCGGCTCGAACGGGGGGCGGCCGGCGTTCTGGACCCAGTGGATCTGCTCCACGTGCCCGTTCGAGCCGGTCAGCGCCGTGGTGGAGATCGCGAAGTCGCGCGTGCCGCCCTCCTTGAGTGCGTAGCTCGTGCGCAGCTTCATCGGCCACAGCGGCCACGGGGTCTGATCGTCGGGCCGGGACGGCGGCGGCTCGCCGAGCAGCTCGATCTGCGTCACCGACGCCGCGCCCTCGCGGTGGGCGTTGCCGACGCAGTCCGCGCCCGTGTCGCCGCCGCCGATCACGATCACGTGCTTGCCGGCCGCGGTGATCGTGGACGGCGTGCCGTTCTGCGCCGCCACCCAGCGGTTGCGCCCATAGAGGTAGTCCATGGCGAAGTGCACGCCGTCGAGCTCGCGGCCGGGCACCGGGAGGTCGCGGGGGACGCGCGAGCCGGTGGCGATCACGACCGCGTCGTGGCGGGCGCGGAGCTCGGCGGGGTCCACGTCGACGCCCACGTCCACGCCGTACTCGAACCGCACGCCCTCGGCGGCGAGCTGGTCGAGCCGGCGCTCGATCACCCACTTCTCGATCTTGAAGTCCGGCACGCCGAAGCGCACCAGCCCGCCGCCGGCCTCGTCGCGCTCGTAGACGGTCACGGCGTGGCCCGCGCGCCGGAGCTGCTGGGCCGCCGCCAGGCCCGCCGGCCCGGCGCCGATCACCGCCACCGTGCGGCCGGTCTCGACCGCCGGCGGGCGCGGCCCGATCCAGCCCTCGTCCCACGCCCGGTTGACGATCGCGATCTCGATCTGCTTGATCGTCACCGCGTCGCCCTCGCGGATCTCCAGCACGCACGCCGCCTCGCACGGGGCCGGGCACAGCTTCCCGGTGAACTCGGGGAAGTTGTTGGTGGTGTGCAGCTGGTCGATCGCCTCGCGCCAGCGGTCGCGGTACACGAGGTCGTTCCAGTCGGGGATCAGGTTGCCGAGCGGGCAGCCGTTGTGGCAGAACGGCACGCCGCACTCCATGCAGCGCGCACCCTGGTCGCGCAGCCCCTCGACCGGCAGCGTGTCGACGAACTCGCGGTAGTCGCCGACGCGCCGGCGAGGATCGCGCTCGGGCTGGCCCGCGCGCCCGATCTCCAGAAAGCCGCCCAGCTTCCCCATCAGAGCGTCCTCGGGAGGGTCGTCATGCCGCCTGCTCCGTGGCGACGAACCCCTCGCCGCCCGTGGACTCCGCGGGCTCGATCTCGTGCTCCGCCTCGGCCAACTCGCGCAGCGCGCGCTTGTAGTCGTGCGGCATCACCTTCACGAACCGCGGCAGGTGCTCCTCCCACGCGCGCAGGATCCGCGCCGCGACCGGCGACTGCGTGCGCAGGTGGTGCTCCTCGATCAGCTCGTGGAGCTCGAACGCGTCGGCCTCCTCGATCGGGTCGAACCCGACCAGGCCCATGTTGCAGTGCGACGCGAAGGCGCCGTCCTTGTCGAGCACGTAGGCCACGCCGCCGCTCATGCCGGCGGCGAAGTTGCGCCCGGTCGGCCCCAGGATCACCGCGCGGCCGCCTGTCATGTACTCGCAGCCGTGGTCGCCGACGCCCTCGACCACCGCGCTCGCGCCCGAGTTGCGGACCGCGAAGCGCTCGCCCGCAAGCCCGCGGAAGAAGGCGCGGCCAGCCGTCGCTCCGTACAGGACGGTGTTGCCGATGACCACGTTCTCCTCGGCCTTGAAGGTCGCCTCGTCCGCCGGGCGCACCGCCAGGACCCCGCCCGACAACCCCTTGCCGGTGTAGTCGTTCGCGTCGCCGATCAGCGTCAGCTCCACGCCCGGCGCCAGCCAGGCGCCGAACGACTGGCCGGCCGAGCCGCGCAGCGTGAAGCGCACAGTCTCGGGCGGCAGGCCCTCGAACCCGTGCACCTCGGTCACCGCGCTGGAGAGCAGCCCGCCGACCGTGCGGTTGACGTTGCGGATCGCGTACTCGCCGGTCACGGGACGCCGGTGGTCGATCGCCTCCTTGGCCGCCTCGATCAGCTTCCAGTCCAGCGCGCCCGGCAGCGGCGAGTCCTGCGGGCGCACCCGGCGGCGCGGCGCGTCCTGGTGCACGGCCGGGGCGGCGAGCACGTGCGTGAGGTCGACCCCGCGCGCCTTCCAGTGCTCGATCGCCTCGTCGGCGCGCAGCAGCTCGACCCGCCCGATCAGGTCCTCGAACCGCCGCACGCCGAGCCGGCGCATGATCTCGCGCGCCTCCTCGGCGACGAAGAAGAAGAAGTTGACGACGTGCTCGGGGGTTCCGTTGAAGCGCCGCCGCAGCTCCGGGTCCTGCGTCGCGACGCCCACCGGGCACGTGTTCAGGTGGCAGGCGCGCATCATGATGCAGCCGGTCGCGATCAGCGGCGCGGTGGAGAAGCCCATCTCGTCGGCACCGAGCAGCGCCGCCACGATCACGTCCCGCCCCGTCTTGATCTGCCCGTCGGTCTGCACCCAGATCCGCGAGCGCAGGTCGTTGAGCACGAGCGTCTGCTGGGTCTCGGCCAGCCCGATCTCCCACGGCACGCCCGCCGCCTGGATCGAGGACAGCGGCGACGCGCCCGTGCCGCCGTCGAAGCCCGAGATCAGCACGTGGTCTGCGTTCGCCTTGGCGACCCCCGCGGCCACGGTCCCGACCCCGATCTCCGACACCAGCTTCACGCTCACCCGCGCGCGCGGGTTCGAGCAGCGCAGGTCGTAGATCAGCTGCTTGAGGTCCTCGATCGAGTAGATGTCGTGGTGCGGCGGCGGCGAGATGAGCCCCACGCCCGGGGTGGTGAAGCGGATCGAGCCGATGTAGCGGTCGACCTTGTGGCCGGGGAGCTGGCCGCCCTCGCCGGGCTTGGCGCCCTGGGCCATCTTGATCTGCAGCTCGTCCGAGTTGACGAGGTAATGGATGTTCACGCCGAAGCGCCCGGAGGCGACCTGCTTGATCGCCGAGCGCCGGGAGTCGCCGTTCGCGTCGGGCGTGTAGCGGACCGGGTCCTCCCCGCCCTCGCCGGTGTTCGAGCGCCCGCCCAGGCGGTTCATCGCGATCGCCAGGGTCTCGTGCGCCTCGCGACTCAGCGAGCCGAGCGACATCGCGCCGGTCGAGAACCGCTTGACGATCTCCGCGGCCGGCTCGACCTCCTCCAGCGGCAGCCACTCCTGCTCGGGCAGCTCGCGGAAGTGCAGCAGCCCGCGCAGTGTCGCGCGCCGCGCGGCGTCGTCGTTCACGAGCTTCGAGTACTCCTCGTAGGTCGGCCGGCCGCCGCTCCGGACCGCGTGCTGGAGCAGCGCGATCGTCTCCGGGTTCCACATGTGGTGCTCGCCCTCGCGCCGCCAGGCGTACACGCCGCCGACGGGCAGCAGGTCCTCACCGGCGCGCGGATAGGCGCGCGCGTGCCGGGCGAGCGCCTCTTCCGCCAGCACGTCCGCCCCCACGCCCCCGATCCTCGACGCGGTGCCGGTGAAGCAGCGCTCGACCACCTCGGGCGCCAGCCCGACGGCCTCGAAGATCTGCGCGCCGTTGTAGGACTGGATCGTCGAGATCCCCATCTTGGAGATCGTCTTGAGCAGGCCCTTGGCGATGCCCTTGACGACGTTGCGCGCCGCCACGCCGGGGTCGTCGACGTCGTGCACCTTCCCCTCGGCCACGAGCTCCCGCAGCGAGTCGAGCATCACGTACGGGTTGATCGCGCTGGCGCCGTACCCGATCAGCGTCGCGAAGTGGTGGACCTCCCGCGGCTCGCCGGACTCCAGCACCAGCCCGGCCTGCAGGCGCGTGCCCTCGCGGACGAGATGGTGGTGGACGCCGCCGACGGCCATCAGCGACGGGATCGGCGCGCGCTCGGGCCCGACCCGCCGGTCCGACAGGATCAGCACGTTGACGCCCTCCACGAGCGCGGCGTCGGCCTCGGCGCACAGGCGGTCGAGCGCCGCGGCCATGCCGCCGGGCCCGTCGGCCACCGGCCACGTGATGTCCAGCGTGCGGGCGCGGAACACGCTCGAGTCGACCTGGCGCAGCTTCTCCAGCTCCTCGCTGAGCAGGATCGGCGTTTGCATCGCGAGCTGGTGCGCGTGCTCGGGCGTCTCGTCGAGCAGGTTGCGCTCGGAGCCCACGCCCGTGGCCACGCTCATCACGATCGCCTCCCGGATCGGGTCGATCGGCGGGTTCGTGACCTGCGCGAACAGCTGCTTGAAGTACGAGAACAGCGGCGGCTGGCGGTCGCTGAGCACCGCCAGCGAGAGGTCGTTGCCCATCGAGCCGATCGGCTCCTCGGCCTTCGCCGCGGTCGGCGCGAGCAGCACCCGCAGGTCCTCCTGCGTGTAGCCGAACGCGAGCTGGAGCGCCCGCAGCGGCTCCGACTGGCCGTGCGCGGGCGGCCGCTCCGGCAGGTCGGACAGGTGGACGATGCCGTCCTCGAACCACTGCCCGTACGGCCGGCGCGTGGCGACCTCGCGCTTGACCTCGCCGTCCTCGACGATCCGGCCGCGCTCGAGGTCGACCAGGAAGAGCTTCCCCGGCTGGAGGCGGCCCTTGCGCGCGACCTGCTCGGCCGGCACGTCGATCACCCCGGTCTCCGAGCCGAGGACGACCCAGCCGTCCTTGGTCTCCAGCCAGCGGCCGGGGCGCAGGCCGTTGCGGTCCAGCGTCGCGCCGATCACGCGCCCGTCCGTGAACGCGACCGCCGCCGGCCCGTCCCACGGCTCCATCAGGCAGGACTGGAAGGCGTAGAAGCCCTTCAGGTGCTCCGGCAGGTCGTCCCGGCCCTCGTAGGCCTCCGGGATCATCATCATCACCGCGTGCGGCAGGCTGCGGCCGGCCAGGGTGAGCAGCTCGAGCACGTTGTCGAACGTCGCGGAGTCCGACCCGCCGGGGCGGACCACCGGCAGCACCTTCTGCAGGTCGTCGCCGAACAGCTCGGACGCGAGCTGCGACTCGCGCGCGCGCATCCAGTTGACGTTGCCGCGCAGCGTGTTGATCTCGCCGTTGTGGGCGATCATCCGGTACGGGTGCGCGAGCTCCCAGCTCGGGAAGGTGTTCGTGGAGAAGCGCGAGTGGACGAGCGCGAGCGCGGACTTCGTGCGGGGGTCCTGCAGGTCGGGGTAGTAGCCGAGCAGCTGCGGGGACGTGAGCATCCCCTTGTACACGAGGGTCCGCGAGGAGAAGGACGGGATCACGAGGTCCGGCCCGGCGGCGATCTCGGCCACCCGGCGGATCACGTACAGCCTGCGCTCGAAGGCGTCCGGGTCGTCGCGCAGCTCGCCCTCGGCGGCCACGACCAGGTGCTTGATGTACGGCGCGTAGAAGTTGGCGGTGATGCCGACGTAGTCCTTGTCGACCGGGATGTCGCGCCAGCCGACGACGCGCTGGCCCTCCTCCCGGACCGTCCGCTCGAGCAGCGCCTCGAGCTCGGCGCGGCGCTCGGCCTCCTGCGGCAGGAAGCAGACGCACACGCCGTAGCCCCCCGGCGGCGGGAGGTCCTGGCCGACGAGCCCGCGCATCAGCTCGTCGGGCATCTGGAGCAGGATCCCCGCGCCGTCGCCGGTGTTCGGGTCGGCCCCCGCGGCCCCGCGGTGCTCGAGGTTCTCCAGCGCCACGATCGCGCGCTGGACCGTCTCGTGCGACGGCTCGCCGTTCAGCCGCGCGACGAACGCGACGCCGCAGGCGTCGTGCTCATACGTGGGGTCGTACAGGCCGACCGGACCGGTCGGCCGGGGCATTGCGGTCATTCGCGTGGCTCCCGTGGCGGCGGCGTTGGGACTACGGCGGGAGGGCGGAAAGGTAGCAGCGGTCTCGGCGGCTGTCCCTTGCCCGGCGTTGGGTTCGTGCGCGATTTGCAGCGATCACGGGGTCGAACGAGGCACTTGACGCAATGTTGTTGCGTCTGAAGGGCGAATCGTTACGGGTTCGCGGGTTGGAGCGCGGCCCGCGCGGCGTCGTACACCGCGGCCACCTCCCGGGCCAGCGCCGGCCACGCGAAGCGCGCGCGGGCGTCGGCCACGGCG
>JBOGYU010000042.1:0-17577 GCA_050696935.1 Solirubrobacteraceae bacterium
CGACGGGGCCCTGGAGCCGCAGGCCGAGCTCCCGCGCGATCGTCGGCAGCAGGTCGATCGTGCGCACGGCGCCGCGCTCGACGCGCGGCTCGCGCTGGCCCGGCGCCTTGATGAACAGCGGCACGCTCGCCACGTCCGCGAGGTTGCCGTCCGTCGGCTTGCGCCGCCGGTCGCCCCGCCAGAAGCTCACGCCGTGGTCGGCGGTCACGACGACCAGCGCGCGCTCGTACAGGCCGGACGCCCGCAGCCGCCGCAGCAGCCGGCCGAGCAGCCGGTCCGCGTACTGGGTCTGCAGCAGATGCCGCTGGAAGCCCTGGTCGGCGAGCCACTGTGCGCCCACCCATTCCCCCTCGACCAGACCCGGGATCGTCGTCACCTGCTCGGCATAGCGCCGCCCGTCGGGCAGGAAGCGCCACGGCGCGTGCGGCAGGCTCGTGTGCAGGAACAGCAGCGGCGGCTGCGAGCCGGACCGGTCCACGGCGCGCTCGATCCGCGCGAAGGCCCCGGCCGGGTCGTCGTGCGCCAGCGCGCGGCCGACGCCCCGCCGCAGCTCGATCCGCTGGTGCACGGTCACCCGCTCCGGCGTCTCGTCGTCGCCGGCGAACCCCTGCCAGTCCTGGTCGATCGGCGGCAGCCCGTCGCGCAGGTCGTCCGGGAGCAGCAGGTGCGCGGAGACCACGCGCAGGTCGGACGCGAGCGAGCGCAGGCGGCGCCCCATCCCCGGCCGCGCCTCGCTGCACAGGTCCTGCGGGCAGACGTCGGTGATCGGCTCGACCACCGCGAGCCGGTGGCTGCGGCCGAGCAGCGTGAAGAGGCTGCGCGGGTGGTGGCGGGCCGTCGGCAGTTCGTCCTGCCGCGGCCGGCGGCCGGTGAGCAGCGCCGGCAACGCCTCGGTGGTGCGGCCGGCGACGGTCGTCGCGTCGCGGTACCAGGTCGCGTCCGCCGCCACGGACGCGAAGGCCGGGAACCGCCCCGCGTCGACCCGCCCGCGCGCGTCCAGCAGCGTCGTGGTCGGCAGCTCGTCGAACACGACCACGACGACCGGGGTGTCCGACGAGCCCGAGCCGGCCACCGCGACGGCACCGCCGGCCGGCAGCACCAGCTCCGCCACCGGGGAGAACGCCAGGAACAGCACCAGGAACAGCAGCGGCGCCGGCGAGAGCACCGACACGAACGCCCGCAGCGCGGCCGCCCGCACATACGCGGCGACGAGCGCCGCCCCCAGCGCGAGCGCGACCGCGAGGCTCACGGCCGCGCCGCCCATCAGGCCGCCGAGCGGCGGCAGCAGGATCGCGGCGGCGAGCGCCCCGACCAGCGCGACGTGCAGCCACCACCCGAAGGCGGGCCGCACGCGCCCGGCAAGCCAGACCGCGCCCGCCATCAGCGCCGGCGGGACCACGGTGAGGCCGACCGCGAACACCACGATGTCCGCAGCCGTGCTTCCGCGCGCGACGAAGAACTGCGCCTGCCCGCCGAGCAGGTCGAACAGCGGCTGCACGACGGCGAACGCCCACAGCGCGCCCAGGTGCAGCGCCGCGACGCCGAGCCCGACCCGGCGTCTCGCCCGTTCCGGCTTCCGCGCCCGCGGCGCGGCCACCGGCTGCTGCTCGGTCCCGGCGCTCACGATCGCAGGGAGACTAGCCGCGGGCGCAGCCCGCCCCGCGCCACCTCGAAGACCTCGACCGCGTTGGCACCCGGGCGGAGCGAGTCCGGCCGCACGAGCGCGGTGAACGATCCCTCGCCCTGCACGCGCGTGGTCGCCTCGACCCGCCCGTTGACCGCCACTGCGAGCACGCCGCCCTCCGGGACGCCGCTCACGCCGCCGGACACGAAGGCGGGGAGCACGTCGGTGCCGACGTCGGGGTACCCGGCGGGGGCGTCGAGCCGGACGCGCCCGCCGCCCGCCGGCAGGCGACCAAGGTCTTCCACCTCCCGGCCCACCAGCTCGGGCGCCGGCCCCATCGCGTACAGCGACGCGGGGGCCTCGAGCGCACGCTCGGCGCGCTGCCGGGCGGCCCGCGCACGCAGGAACGCGCCGAGCGACGTGACCTGCCGGTGCCCGCCGAAGGTCTCGATCCGCGCGCTCGGGTCCTCGTCGCGGTCGCCGGCGGGCATGCCGTCGAACGGCCACGCGACGCGGATCCCGAGCTCGTCGGCGATCGTGGGCAGCACGTCGGTCGTCCGCGCGGCGCTGTCGTCCACGCGCGACCGGCGCTGGCCCGGCGCCTTGACGATCAGCGGCACCCCCGCGACGTCCACCAGGTTCGCCGCGCTCGGCGTGCGCCGCGGCTCCCCGGCCCGGAAGCTCACGCCGTGGTCGGCGGTCACGACGATCAGCGCGCGGTCGTACAGGCCGTCCGACCGCAGCCGGTCCAGCAGCTGCCCGAGCAGCCGGTCGGCGTACTGCGCCTGGGCGATGTGGCGCTGGTACGCCTGGTCGACGAGCCACTGCGGCCCCACCCAGAGCTCCTGCTCGAGCCCGGGGAACGGCGCTCGCTCGAACGAGTACCGGCGGCCGTCCGGGAAGTAGCGCCATGGCCCGTGCGGAAGCGTCGAGTGCCAGAACACGAGCGGTGGGCGCCGACCGCGGGAGCCCATGGCCGCGAGCAGCCGCCGGAACCGCAGCGTGGGGTCGTCGGTGCTCACGCGGTGCACCACCTCGCCGCGGAACGCCGACAGCTCCTCGGGCGTCGCGTCCGGGGCCGGCTCCGGCGCCTCGGCGGCGAAGCCCTCCCAATCGCGGTCGATCGCCGGCAGGCCGCCGCGCAAGTCCTCCGGCAGCAGGAGGTGGGCCGACACGACGCGCAGGTCCGTGGCCAGGGCGCGCAGGCGGGTGCCCATGCCCGGCTCGGCCCGCGCGCACAGCTCGGCCGGGCAGAGCTCCGTGAGCGGCTCGGAGACCGCGAGCCGGTGGCTGCGGCCGAGCAGCGTGAACAGGTTCCGCGGGTGGTCCGAGGCGGTCGGGAGCAGGCCCTCGCGCGGGTCGCGGCCGGTCAGCAACGCCGGCACAGCCTCGGTGGTGCCGGGCGCCACGGAGGTCGCGTTGCGATACCAGGTCCCATGCTCGGCCAGCGCCGCGAAGGCCGGGAAGCGCCGCCCGTCGATCCGGTCGCCGGCGCCCATCAGCGTCGTGGTCGGGAGCTCGTCGAACACCACCATCACGACTGGCGTGCGCGAGCGATCGAGGGCGCCGACGGCCCGCGCCTCGTCCGGGAGCACCAGCTTCGACGCGGACGAGAACGCCAGGAAGAGCACGACGAAGACCGCGGGTGCCGGCCCCAGCACCGTCAGGAACGCCCGCGCCGCCGGCGCCCGCGCGTACAGCGCGGCGGCGCCGGCGCCGAGCAGCGCCGCCACGGCGAGCGCCGCGACCGAGCCCGACAGCAGCTCCCCGGCCGGCGGCAGCACCATCGCCGCGGCGAGCACGCCGACCAGCGCGAGTTGCAGTCCCCATCCCAACGCCGGCCGCGCCCGGCCCACCAGCCAGACGGCCGTCCCCATGATCGCCGGGGGGACCAGCGCGATCGCCAGGGCGAGCACCACGATGTCGCCGCTCGTGTTCCCGCGGGCGACGAAGAACTGCGCCTGGCGGCCAAGCAGGTCGAGCAGCGGCTGCACGAAGGCGAACGCCCACAGTGCCGCGAGGTGCAGCACCCGGACGGCGCTGCTCATGCCCGCGGGCTCACCTCGTAGAGCGTCCGCGTGCCGGACGGCAGCGGCTCGGACCGGCGGACCTCGAACCGCTCGGCGAGCTCGCGCTCGAAGGTCGCGCGCTCGTAGTCCGGGTTGGCGCCGTCGCGCTTGCCGGAGAGCAGCCGCTGGACCATCGGGTCTTCCCGATCGGGGAACTCGATGACCACCGCCGCGTCGAGCGAGCGCAGCCACTCCACGAGCTCGCGCAGCGGCACGTTGCTCGTGATCGCCGCGTGATGGACGAACGCCAGGCAGAGCGCGAGATCGGGCGTGCCGCGCCGCTCGAGCGACGCCCGCTCGAGGCCGCGCCAGCCGAGGTTCGGCGACGGGTCGGTGACGTTCACCACGAGCGGCAGGATGTCGGTGCGCTCCTGCGCCCGGAGCGCGTGGTACAGGCCGTCGACGGTCGCGTGGTCGGCGTCGAGCGCAACGACGAGGCGGGCGGACTCGGCCGCGACTCGCGAGTACGTGCCGTCGTTGCACCCGATGTCCCAGACCAGCGAGCCGGGCCGGCGCGCGGCGGCCTCGCGCACGAAGCGCGCCTTGCGCTCAGCGGCCTCGTCGGTGTACGTGTTCGCCTCCGCGTAGCCGGTCCAGGCCGTCGCGCCGGGGTCCCACTCCAGCCCGCGCACGAGCCTCTCCAGCCGGCGCAGGTTGGCGTCCAGCTGCTCCTTGCCGAAGCCGGCGCGGCGCATCTCCCCCTTCACCTCGCGCCCGGCGACGCCGGCGTAGCGCTTCTCCAGACGCGCGTGCAGGACGACGTGCGAGAGCACCCCGCGCCGCAGGCGGTCGAGCAGCGACATCGCCGCGCGCGCGTCGTGCGGCGGGATGCCGTCGAGCGATCCCCGCAGCGCGGCGTGGTAGGGCAGGTCCTTGAGTGCCTGCAGCATCAGCGGATACAGGAAGAGCATGCAGAACTGCCGGTAGCCCGCCCACGGCTCGTCCGGCCGCAGCCGCTCGAACGAGCCGACGTCGATGAACACCGGCGACGCGCCGCGCCACTGGACGTTGTACGCCGAGGCGTCCTTGAGCGTCAGGTCGACCGCGAGCGCGCGGCGGCTGATGTGCAGCTGCAGCAGCGCCGCGTCCTTGAGCATCGAGAACGGCCACTCGTAGGGATAGGAGACGAACGGGACGCGCTCGTGGCGGAGCGTGCCGACCTCGACGGCCTCCGTGGCGACCAGGCGGCCCTCGCGCACTAGCTCGTCGAGCAGCGGCGTCGCGGCGAGCGCCTCCCAATCCTCCCAGCCTTGCGGGCTGAGCAGGCGGTACACGCCGTCCTCGCGCACGACCACCCGGCTGTCCGGGTCGCGGAAGGAGCCGGCCTCGGCCGCGAGGTCACGACCCCGCGCCGGCATCAGGTCTCGCGCTTGAGCGCCTTCGGCTCGTCCCTGCGGATGCGCAGGAACTTGAGGACGCGCCGCCAGTAGAACTTGGCGGCCACTCCGACGGCGGCGGCGCCGCCGATCAGGAGCTGCAGGAGCATGCTCCCGCTGCCGGGGTCGAGGTATGCGATCAGCTCCATGACGCCAGCGCCGGAAGATAACACCGTGGCAACATCCTCACGCAGCCCCTGCCGGCAGGCGCAGCCAGCCGCTGCGCCGCGCGTGCCGGCGGACGGTGCGGGCCACCCGCCTAGGCCCAGCCAACCGCGATCCCTCTGTGCCCGTCCACGTACTGGCGGTTGAGACCGGGCGGCACCTCGAGCATCCGCACCTCCCGGAAGCCGGCAACCTCCAGCGCCTGGACCAGCGCCGCCCGGTTCGGGATGAGACTCAGCACGCCGCCGTACGACGACAGCATGTTCCCGTCGTCGCGCTGCTCGTGAAGCGGCTCCTGGAGAGCCGCCCAGTTCGCCGTGAGCTCGTCAAACTGCCCGGTCTGGCCGGTGCCGACCCGGATCGGCGCCTCCTGGGCGGTGAGCTGGGACTCGACGACGGCGAGCCCGCCCGCCAGGCTGCGCGCGACGCGCAGCGCACCCACCGGGTTCTCGAGGTGATAGATCAGGCCGAGCACGAGCACCACATCGAACGTCCCCAGCCGCTCCGGCGTCAGGTCGTAGACGCTCGCCTCGACGAACTCGCAGCGCTCCGCCGAGATGCCGAAGTGATCGCGCACGAGCCGGGCCCTGCGGACGTTTATCGCGCGGACGTCGACGCCCAGCACCCGACCCGCGCCCCACTCGAGAAGGCGATGCGCGAACCAGCCCTCGTTGCATCCCAGGTCGAGCACCGCCGCGCGCGGGCCGGCCGCGGCGAGCGCTCGGCGGACGACGTGCGACATCGTCACCAGGCGCGTGTCGTGGACGCTCTGGAGCTCGGGCCCCTGGGCTGGCGCCGTGACGTCGCGCGTCAGCCGCCACTCGTACATCCAAGGCGTGGACGACCGGAGCTCGGCCTCGAGCTCGGGCGCCATCCTCCTCGGCATCCGCCGGGGTCGCAGGAGCTCGCCGAGTCGCATCGGGACCAAGACTATGGCCCGGACAGCCGGTAGAGCGTCGCCACGGGCGAGGACCAGACCTCCTCGCCGTGGACCTGCACCATCTCCTCCAGCCATGGGAGCCGGGGCAGGGTCCCGGTCTGGTAGACGAGCATCCACTCGACGCCGGCTGCTCGCACGCGCCGCAGGGTCTCGGCCGGCTCGCTGGGCAGCGGCTCGCCGATCCGCAGCCGCAACTCGATCTCCCAGAACGGGGTGAAGTCGCGACCCTGGGTCAGCCAGGCCCGCTGATGAGGATCCCCGCCGGCCAGCGCCCCCGGCGGCGCAAGACGATCGAACGCGGCGACCGCCTCTCGCGCGGGGGTGGACCGGTTCTCGTAGTCACGGTCGGCGATCCGGCCGATCGCCACCTCCCACGGGATGTCCCGGCCGGGCACGTTGAAGAATTGCGCGACGGTTGAGGGCCACAGCAGGACGGCAGTCACGGCGATCCCGGCGAGGCCGGCCCACTCGAGCCGGCGCCCCGGCGAGCGCACGCCGAGCGCGAGCGCGATGACCAGCACGGCGAGGGCTCCGGCGGGCAGCAGATACCGCGTGTTGCGGAACTGCAGGTACCAGCTCGCGGCGCCGAGCAGCAGGCCCATCCAGACGGCCATGACGGCCCGATCACCGGGCCCGCGGCGCCAAGCCGTGAGCAGCGCGACGGCGACCGCGACGCTGAGCAGCCCGAGCGCGCCGACAGGCGCGAAGCTGTCGATCGTCCCGGGCTCGCCGATCGTCGTCCACAGGGTGGTGATGGGGCCGAGAGCGCCTGGGTCCGCGAGCCTGGGGAAGCCGAAGTCGAAGTTCTGCGCCGGCAGGTAGGGGCTCTCGAAGATGGCGTTGTAGGACGGCATCAGCGGGTTGCCTGTGTCGATCCAGCGCAGGATCAGCGGCGGCAGCGAGAACGCCAGCCCGCCGACCAGCACGCCGCCCAGAGCCGCTCCGGTGCCGGCGCGGCGGCGCATCAGCAGCCAGCCGATCAGCAGGCCGGCGGCGATCGGCATGAGGTGGATCTTGAGGCCGAAGCAGCTCGCGGCGAGGAGGCCGAGGGCCGCTCCCGCCCAGAACGGCGGCGCCTCCGGCTCGCTGAGCAGGCGCAGCACCGCAAGCGCGAACGCCACACCCGCGAGCGCGAGGACTGCGTCGTCGTACGCGGTCGTCGCCTGCCAGAGCATCTGCGGCGTCAGCACGACCGCCATCGCGGCGACCGGCGCCCACGGCGAGCGGCGCGCACCCCACCAGATCGAGGCGGCGACCGCGGCGAGCGCGAGCCACTGGATGTAACGGCCCACCCCCTCGGCGCCGACGAGGTGGCCGGGCGTCGCGACGATCTGCGTGAACCCGAGGAAGTTGAGCAGGGGGTGCAGCGTCAGTGGAGCGATCCCGCCCGTCCTGGCCCACTCGGCCGGCAGCCAAGCCTTGTAGGCGAGGGCGTCATAGGCGAGCTCCGGGGCGGCGGTCCAGACCGAGGCGAGCCCGAGCGTCAACACGCACAGCGCCGCGGACGCGGCGGCAAGGCGAGTTGACGACACGGCGGACCAGACCGCTCGTGCGCCTGACCCACCGAGCGCGCCCGTGAGGCGCACGGCACCCAGCAGGCCGATCGCCAGGATCGGGATCCCGGCGGTCCACCACGTGAGCAGACCGGCCCGGCCGACGGCCAGGAGCACGAGGCCGACGGTCCCGATCCCCGCCAGCCAGGCGGCCGGCGCCAGTTGCGCGAGCGAGGGCATCCGCGCGGCTGCGAGCACCCAGCGGCCGACCTGCCAGCAGGCGGTCATCGTCAGCAGCGCGCACGCGAGCGACCACAGCTCGCCTCCCACGAGCAGCGTCGCGGCGAGCGCGACGCCGGTCAGCGCCGCGGCTCCCGCGACGGGGAGCCACAGCCGCCGCTCCGGGAGCAGCGCCGCGAGCCCCGCGATCCCGACGGCCGCGAGCCCGTAGCCGAGCACGAGCGCCTTGGCGAAGCCTGCCGTGAGCGGCTCGGTCACATCCATCAGCCCGTCGAGGTTGGCGACCTGCACGATCGCGACGAGCCCGGCCGCGAACGCGCAGCCAAGCGCGAAGGGCATGATGCGCATGGCGCCAGCCCGCGCCTGCCCCTCCGAAAGCGCCTGCATGTGCGATCAACCTAACAGCGCCTACGATCTCTCGATGCTGAATCGCCTGGGGGGCGTGCTGAGGCGGCGCAGAGTCGAGCGCCCCGCCGACTACGACGCGCGCATCGCGGCCGAGCGCGAGATCTACGCGGATCAGGAGGTCGTGCACGGCCTGCCGCCGATCTTCCACCGCTGGTCGCACGCGCACCTGCTGCCGATGATGCAGGCACTGGGCTTCAGCACCGTGGAGGAACTGTTCGCCGGCGCCTTCGAGCGCGCCTACCGGGAGCGCGGCCACGGCGGGACGGCGCGGTTCGCGAGCGTGGGCGCGGGCAACTGCGACGCCGAGGTCCGGCTCGCGCAGGACCTCCTGGCACGCGGATGCGACGACTTCGTCATCGAGTGCCTGGAGCTCAACCCCGTCATGCTCGAGCGTGGCGCCGCGAACGCGCGCGACGCCGGCGTCGAGCGCCACGTCGTCGGCGTCGAGGCCGACTTCAACGCCTGGGAGCCCGCCGGACGCTACGACGGCGTGCTCGCCAACCAGGCGCTGCACCACGTAGTCGAGCTCGAGGCGCTCTTCGACGCCATCCGCCGCGCGCTCGCGCCGTCCGGGCGCTTCGTGACGAGCGACATGATCGGGCGCAACGGCCACCAGCGCTGGCCGGAGGCCCGGCGGATCGTGGACGAGCTCTGGAGCGAGCTGCCGTCCTCCTACCGCTATCACCACACGCTGAGCCGGCAAGAGGACGAGTTCATGGACTGGGACTGCTCTCAGGAGGGCTTCGAGGGAATCCGCGCCCAGGACGTCCTCCCGCTGCTCGTGGAGCGGTTCCACTTCGAGACGTTCCTCGGCTTCGGCAACGTGATCGACGTCTTCATCGACCGCGGCTTCGGGCCGAACTTCGACCCCGACGGCGCCTGGGACGTGGACTTCATCGACCGCGTGCACGCCCGCGACATGGAAGGCCTGCGCTCCGGCGAGCTCAAGCCCACGCACGCGATGGCGGTCATGCGCACCGAGCCCGTCGCGGCGGGCCCACGCGTCTGGGACGGGCTGACACCGGAGTTCTGCATCCGCCGGCCCTAGGCTGGCCGCCACTATGCAGGGGACCACGGTCACAGCGTCGAGCCCGCCGGCGCACCGCCGCCTGCCGGCTGCATTGCCGGTGCTGCTCGCTGGCGTCCCCGTGCTGGCGGTCGTCCTGCTCGTGCACGGGCTCCTGCCCGGGCTGGTCAACGACGGCTCGTGGAACTACCTGCTCGAGGGCGACATGCGGTGCCTGCGCAACATGGGGCTCGAAGCGCTCAGCTCCTGGTGCAACTGGTACGGCATGCCGCTCGGCTACCCGTTCCTCAACAGCGGGCCGATCGTCTGGCTCGGCTGGGCGCTGATGTACGGCACCGGGATGGGCTCATACCCGGCGTACCTGCTCTCGGTGGGCGCCTTCCACGCGATCGCCCTCGCGGGCGGCTATGGCCTGATGCGATGCCTCCGGGCCGGGCGGGCCGTCGCGCTCGCGGCCTCGGCCGCATACCTGATCGCCCCCACGGTCGTCGGCATGGCCGGCTTCGGCGGCACCTTCACCGGCTACGCGCTGCTGCCGGCCTACGCCCTGGCCGACCTCGTGGCGATGCAGCTGATCGGGCGCGGCGACCGCCGGCTGATCGCGGCGGCGCTAATCGGATATGCCGCCGTCAAGACCGGCGCCCTCTTCATGGACGGCTACTCGTTCGTGGTGTCCGGCCTGCTCAGCACCGCCCTCTGGCTCCAGTGGGCGATCCGCGAGCCGCTGCCCGTGCCCCGCCGCGCGCTCGGGATCGCGACGCTCCTCTCCGGGCACCTCGCTGCGTTCGCGCTGTACTCGCTCTACACGCCCTCCTACTCGAGCCCCATGCCGCTCGACTTCATGCGTTCGATGGGGCTCGACGTGGTCACGCTTGTGCAGCCGACGAGCCTCGTGTGGGCGCCGGACGCGCTCGGCCTGGCGACGGAGCACACGGACCTGTGGGGCGACGGCTCCAACGCGACGTACAACTACGTCGGGTTCGCCTGCCTCGTGCTGGCCGGCGCGGCGCTGGTCACGAGGTTCCGCGAGCGGCACGTCGCCGCACTCGCCGCGGCGGGGGCGATCGCCCTCGTGCTGTCGCTCGGCCCCTCGCTGAAGATCGACGACGTGCGCCCGACGCCGGCGGGCATGCCCACGTTCGAGTCCTACCTGATGCCGGCGGGTGCCGCAGCCGTCGACTTCCCGTGGGGCGGCCTGTTCACGGACCTCCCGGGCGTCGAGGAGATGCGGGCGGCGTACCGCTGGAACGGCCTCGCGCGCCTCGCCCTGATCTTCCTTGCCGCGCTGGCGATCGACCGGCTCGCCCGGCAGCCGCGCCGGCGGGTGCTCGCCGGCGTCCTGGCCGCGGTCGCCGTGATCGAGATCGCGCCGAACGTGCCGCGGCTCTACGACGGCTACCGCGACAACTACGAGGACCGCGCCGCCTTCAACCGCGACGTCACGCCGGATCTGCTCGCGACGACCGAGCGCGGCGAGCGGGTCTTCTTCCTCAGCCCCGACGGCTCGTACGCGGACTACCTCGCCAACTACATGGCGCCGACCATGGAGGTGCGAGCCCTGAATGCCGGAGGCGACAAGAACTCCGCCCTCGCCCAGGCGTCGTGGCCCCCCGAGGTCGCCGTGATGGCGAACCCCGCGCGGACGCCCGACGACGTCCACGCCGCCCTCTCGTCGGGCAGCGTCGGCGTCGTGGTCGCCCCCTACTTCCACCTGCGCTGGTCGACCTACTCGTGGCCGCCCGCCCCCCAGGAGCGCGAGGCGACGCGCCGCACGTTAACGCCGATCCTCGAGGATCCGCGCTTCGAGGTCCGGCGCTACCCATGGTTCGCCACCGTCCGCCTCTCGAACAGGTAGACGTCCTGGTTGGCGTCGAGCCGGCCGGGCTCGTAGAGCAGCAGCGACCAGGTCGGCAGCATCCGCGTCACCAGCCACTCGGGCGTCATGTAGGCCATGCCCCAGCCCGGGTCACGCACGCCGAAGTCGCCCTCCTCGCCGAACACCGGCGAGAACCAGAAGCCCTCGCGCTGGAGCGCCTCCGTGCAGCGCACACCGTCGACGGGCACCATCGCTCCCGTCCGCAGCTGGCGCGCGACGGAGGCGAGTCCATGCGTCGTCGTGAGCAGGAGGCCGCCGGGCCGCAGCACGCGGAACATCTCGCGCAGCCACGCGAGCGCCGGCTCCCCGTCGAAGTGCGACCAGACCGAGATCGCGTAGACGAAGTCGAGCGTCTCCGTCCCGAGGTCCAGCGGCGGACGCTGCGAGCTCTGGAAGAACGTGACCGGAGCGAGCGCGTCACGCGCCCATGCCACGGCGGCGGCATTGGGGTCGCACCCCTGCCAGCGCACGTCCGGCCGGACCGCCGCCAGTACGCGCAGCGCACGCCCGGAGGAGCAGCCGAAGTCGAGCGCGGCGCCCTCGCGCGGCAGCCCGCGCCCTGCGTACTCGATCGCGCCCATGATGAGATCGGCGAGCCCCGGGTCGCCGCCTGCCGCGAGCGGCCCCCGCGCCATCGCGTGCACGTGTTCCGGCGGGACCGCGGTGGTCAGCCCGGTCTTCTCGAGCACGCTGGGCACCTGGTAATGGACGCCGAGCTGCAACGTGAGGTAGCCGCGCGCGACGTCGTCGGCGTGTCTCCACGCCTCCGCCAGGTCGCCCTCGACGCGGCGCTCGACCTCCTCGACGTCGGACGCGTCGAGCCGGTCGAGCAGCGCCCGCGCCGCCGGCCCGAGCTCGCGGGGGTAGCCGGGAATGTCATGCACCGCCGGGTTGAACGGCTGCGTCAGCTGCAGCCGCCGCTCAGCCGCGGCGAGCTGCTCGGCGCGGGCGTCGAGCGCGGCCGCCCGGGCGTCGAGCTCGCCGGCGCGACGATCGAGGCGCGTGCGGACGCGCATACGTGACAGCGGCGCCATCAGCCGGCGTCTCGCCGCCGGATCCACAGCGAGCCGCCGCCGCCGGGCTCGGCGTCGCCCGCCGCGTCCGCGACCGCGTCGCGGTGGAAGGTGCAGAGCCAGCCCACTCCCAGCATGACCTCGAACGCGCCATTGAAGGCGAGGAAGGACTCCACGAGGTACTGCTCGTTCCATGCCCTCCCGCCGAGCACCCAGTCCGGCGGATACTCGCGCGGCAGGAAGATGTCGTGGATGTGTACGAGGACGCCGGCGCGCAGCCGCGGCACGACCTCCTGGTAGAGGAACTGGACGTCGTTTCCGGTCTTGATGACGTGCGAGGTGTCGATGAACAGCACGTCGCGCGCCTCCAGTGCGGCGAACGTCTCCAGCGGCACGTCCTGGACCGGCGACGGGATCAGCCGGCCGATGCCGTCGACGCCGCCGGTGAGGAAGTCGGGCGGGTAGGGCTCGATGCACGTGACGTCGACCGCGCCGCCGAAGCACTCGCGGTTCACGTGCGCGGTCACAAGCGACGAGAAGCCGCAGCCGACCTCGACGACGCGCCGCGGGCCCAGGTGGCGGAGCATGCCCTGCAGCACCCAGGCGTCCAGGGCGGAGAAGTTCGGGTTCGGCCGGTGGTGGCCCGCGAGTGGCGGCTGCTCGGCGAGCGCGTGCAGGAGCCGAAGCTGCTCCTCGCCGCGCCAGTCCAGGCCTGGCGTCTCGCGCGGGTGCTCCGGCCATACGCGGGATCGCCCGGGCTCGCGCGCGAGCTCGCGCGTGTCCGGCACCGGGCTATAGAAGTGGCCGAGCTCCCAGACGTGGGCTACGCCCGCTTGCGCCTGCGCCGGCGGCTCCAGCGCGGGCTGCGGCGGGTTCGGCTGCCGGCGGCCTCGGCCGCGCATCCCCGCGAGGAAGCGAGCGGCACGCTCGCGGAGCGCGGGCGAGTCCACCTCGGTCGCGGGCATGGCGCGACATGCTAGTCGCGGGCCGGATCTAGACTGGCCGCGATGCTCCCCACGGGCTCACCGGCGCTGGCGCAGGGCGATCCGGCAGCGCAGCCGGCGGATCACGGCCGCCCGGCAGCGATCAGGCTCGAAGGCGTCTCGAAGACCTTCCGGCTCCCCCGACAGCGGTACTCCACGCTCAAGGAGCGGGCCCTCCACCCCTTGCGCTCGCGCGAGTACGACGAGTTGCGAGCCCTGCAGGACGTGTCGGTGACGATCGGCAGCGGCGAGTTCTTCGGCATCGTGGGGCGCAACGGCAGCGGCAAGAGCACGCTGCTCAAATGCCTGGCCGGCATCTACGAGGCCGATCACGGAAGGCTCGAAGTGGACGGCAAGCTCTCTCCGTTCATCGAGCTCGGCGTCGGCTTCAACGCCGAGCTGACCGCCCGGGAGAACGTGCTCATCAACGCCATCATGCTCGGCCTGTCGCGGCGCCAGGCGCGCGAGCGCTTCGACGACATCATCGCCTTCGCGGAGCTCGAGGAGTTCCTCGACCTCAAGCTCAAGAACTACTCCTCCGGCATGAACGTCCGGCTCGCGTTCTCGGTCGCCACGCAGGTGGACGCCGACGTGCTGCTCGTCGACGAGGTGCTCGCCGTCGGCGACGCCGCCTTCCAGCAGAAGTGCTTCGAGCAGTTCCAGCGGCTCAAGCAGGCCGGTCGCACGATCGTGTTGGTCACGCACGACATGAACGCCGTCGAGCGCTTCTGCGACCGCGCGATGCTCATCGAGCGCGGTCGGGTGGTCGACATGGGCGAGCCGCACGCGATCGCACGCGCCTACAACGAGCTGAACTTCGGCCGCCTCGTGCACGAGGCCGCTGAGGGCCAGCGCTACGGCGACCACGCAGCCGCCGAGATCGTCGCCGCGTGGTTCGAGGACGCAGAGGGCGCGCCCTTGGACACGCTCGCGCAGGGCGAGCCGCTGAAGGCGGCGATGGAGGTCCGCTTCCACGCGCCGCTCGACGAGCCGATCTTCGCGTTCTCGCTGCGCAACGAGATCGGCCACACGGTCTTCGCCACGTCGACCCGCTGGCGCGAGCAGGCGACGGGCAGCTTCGCGCACGGCGACGTCGTGGTGGTTCGCGTCGCGCTGGAGAACTGGCTCGCGCCGAGCCTCTACCGACTCACCCCGTCGGTCGCGCGCGCCGGCGAGGGCAAGGATGCGCTCGACCTGCGCGAGGACCTGGCAACGGTCATGGTTCACGGCACGCGGTTCACCGGCGGCATCGTCGACGTCCCGCACGAGATCGAGGTCGAGCGCCGGTGACGGCTGCCACCGTCCGGCGGAGCCCACAGCCGGTGGGCGACGACGCGCGCCGCTTCTGGAACCTGACCTGGACGCTCGCCACCACCGACTGGAAGCTGCGTTTCTACGGCTCGGTGCTCGGCTACGTCTGGACGCTCGCCCGGCCGTTCGCGTTCTTCGGCGTGATCTACGTCGTGTTCACCAAGATCGCGAAGATCGGCGCCGACATCCCGAACTACGGCGTCTACATCCTGTTCTCGATGGTCCTGTTCCAGTTCTTCGGGGAGGCGACGACGAACTGCGTGACGTCGCTGGTCAATCGGGAGAGCCTGCTGCGCAAGATGCGCTTCCCGCGGCTCGTGATCCCCCTCAGCACGGTCCTGACCGCGCTGCTGAACCTCGGCATGACGCTGTGCGCCGTCGTCCTGTTCGCGATCGGGACCGGCGTGTACCCGGACTGGGGCTGGCTGCAGCTGCCGCTGTTGATCGCCGTGCTCGCGGTGCTGGCGACGGGCACTGGGATGCTCCTCGCGGCGCTGTTCGTGCGCTATCGCGACGTGCAGCCGATCTGGGAGGTGGGCAGCCAGATCCTGTTCTACGCGTCGCCGGTGCTGTACGTCGCAACGATGGTCCCCGAGGGCTATCGCGAGCCCTACCTGATGAACCCGATCGCCGCGGTCCTCACCCAGTTGCGTCACACGGTCGTCGACCCGGCGGCCGCGCCGGTGTGGGACCTCATCGGCGGGCCGGCATGGCTGCTGGTGCCCGCCGCGCTGACCGCGCTCGTCTTCGCGCTCGGCTGGTGGGTGTTCAACCGCGAGGCGCCGCGAATCGCCGAGAACCTCTAGGCCACGGGCTCGGGCTGCCGGCGCGGCTCGGCCAGCAGCCGCCCGAGCGCGCGCTGCTGCACGGCCGGGGAGCACAGCCGCTCGACCAGCGCCTGCCCGCTAGCCGACAGCGTGCGCCACAGCTCGTCGTCCCGGTGCAGCTGCACGACGCGGTCGGCGAATTCGCTCGGGTCGTCTGCGACGAGCAGCTCGCGCCCGTCCTCGGCGTCGAGACCCTCGGCGCCGATCCGGCTCGTGACCACCGGCAGGCCGGCCGCGAGGCTCTGCGTGACCTTGCCCTTCATCCCGGCGCCGTAGCGCAGCGGCGCGACCATCACGCGACTCTCGCGGAGCAGCGGACCGATGTCCTCCACCCAGCCGGCGACGTCGATCCCCGGCGAGGCGAGCGCCAGCACCTCGGGCGGCGCCTTGCCGCCGACGATCGTCAGCGTCGCGTCCGGCAGCTCGCGCCAGACCCGCGGCATCACGACGCGGGCGCAGTGGAGCGCGGCGTCGACGTTCGGAACGTGCTCGAAGCCGCCGACGAACAGCAGGCCGGCCCGCTCCCGAGGCCCTGGCACCTCGCGCGCGATCGCGTTCGCGTTCGGCACGACCGCGACATCGAGCCCCGGCTCGATGCGCTCCAGCAGCTCCCGCTCCTCCTCGGTGACGACGAGCGTCACGTCGGCCGAGCGCGCGAGCGCGAGCTCGAGTCCGCGGAAGCCGTCGGCGATCCGCGGATCGGCGCTGTCGTCGTACGCTCGCCGGCGCTCCTCGCGCAGGAAGTGCAGGTCGACCGTGTCGTAGGCGAGCCGCGCCCCGGGGGCGTACTCGCGCACGAGGTGCATGTAGCGCGGCGCCACGTACGGGCGGCTGAGGATCGCGAGCCGCAGCACGGAGCCGAGCGCGGCGATCCGCTCGGGGACGTTCACCCACCCGGTCAGCACCTCGACGCCCATGCCCTGGAGGTTGGACGTGTACGGCTCGAGCGGGTCGAGGTTGTCCGGCAGGAACGTGACGCGGCACCCCATGCCCACGAGGCCCTCGAGCAGGTGGTGCATCCGTAGCGAGCCCGAGTCGCGATCGGGCGTCGGGACGCGGTGGTCGACGATCAGCACGTGCGGCCCGCGGCGGCGGTCGCTCGCCACGTGCGCGCGCTGCGGCGTCGGATGCGGCGGCTGCTCCGGCAACGCGTCGCGCCACTTCTCGGCGAACTTCGGCCGGTTGAGCTCCTGGTGGCGCTTGCCGCCGGTCGTGACGTCGGTGCCGAGCGACTGTCCCTCGACGTGGACCACGGTCGCGCGCGGCTCGTACAGGACACGCCGGCCGAGCGCGCGTGCCGTGAAGCAGAGGTCGGTGTCCTCGAAGTAGCCGGGCGCGAACCGCTCGTCGAAGCCGCCGGCCGCCCGCCACAGGTCGGCGCGCACCAGCAGCGCGGCCGCCGACCCGTAGTCGATCTCGCGCACGTAGTTGTACTCGGGCGCCGAGGCGTCGCCCCCGCGGCCGTAGTTCCACGGCTCGCCGCTCCGCCACACGATGCCGCCGGCCTCCTGCAGCGTGCCGTCGGGGTACAGCAGCTTGGCTGCGACGACGCCGACGTCGTGCGCCGACTCGGCGCGGGTGACGAGCGCGCGCAGCCAGCCGAGCTGCGGCTCGGTGTCGTTGTTGAGCAGGACGAGGTACTCGCCGCGCGCCTCGGCGGCGCCGCGGTTGACGCTGCGCAGGAACCCGGCGTTCTCCTCGTTGACGACGACGCGCGCGCCGTCGACCGACCGCAGCGTCGCCTTCGTGTCCGCGTCCGCCGCGTCGTCGACGACGATCACCTCGTACGAGACGCCCGCCGATGCGGTGACGACGGCTTGCAGGCAGCGATAGGTCAGCTCGGCGCCGCTGTGAACTGGGATCACGATCGAGACGTCGGGCTCCGGATAGCGCGGGAGCGACAGCTGCCCCCAGCCGGCGGCCTCGCCGCCGCGACTGGTGGCACGGCCGACCAGGCGCAGCGCAGCGCTCAGCGTTCGTCCCGCGAGAGACTCGCGGCCGCCGATCGCGCCATAGAGCCGCCCGCGGGCGCGCTGGAAGAGCCGCCAGCTGACGGACTGCTCGACCCGTGCGAGCTCGCTCACCGCTTCGGCAGCGCCCGCCTGCGCCTGCTGGACCTGGAGGCGCGCGCTCTCGACCTCGTGCGCCCGCTCGGCGACCTGCCGGGCGAGCCGCGCGCGCTCGGCCTCGGCACGCGCCCGCTCGTCGTCGGCGGCGGCCCGCGC
>JBOGYU010000043.1:0-17456 GCA_050696935.1 Solirubrobacteraceae bacterium
GCCGAAGGCGGCGTGGACGACGTCGTCGCCCATGTGGAAGACCTGGCCGCCCGGGTCGCCGCCCGCCGCCTCCGCGGACGCCGCCGCCGCGCCCGACCAGGAGGCGATGCGGCCGGTCGGCAGGCCGGCCGCGGCGCGCTCCGCCTGGTCCGTGAGCTCTCCCGGGATCTCGTCGACGAACCGCGAGCGGACGCCGAACGTGTTGGCGCCGAACGCGTTGCGGCGGCGGGCGGACGTGAGCGTGAGGTCGCGCATCGCGCGGGTGATGCCGACGTAGGCGAGGCGGCGCTCCTCCTCCACCTCGCCCTCGTCGAGCGCGCGGGAGTGCGGGAAGACGCCGTCCTCGAGCCCGATGATGAACACGATCGGGAACTCGAGCCCCTTCGCGTTGTGGAGGGTCATCAGCGTCACGAGGCCCTCGTCGTCGCGGAGGCTGTCGGTCTCCGAGAGGAGGCTGATCTGCTGCAGGAACTCCTCCAGCGAGCCGCCCTCCGGCGCGGTGGCGTCGTACTCCCGCGCGACCTGGACGAGCTCCTCGAGGTTCTCGGTCCGCCCCTGCGCCTCGATCGTCCGCTCGGCTTTCAGCGCGTCGACGTAGCCGGACTCGCTCAGCGTCTCCTGCAGCACCTCGCCGACCGGCGCGCCCGACTCCGCTCGCTCGCGCAGCCGCTCCATGGTCGACATGAAGCGGCCCAGCGCCTTCTGCGCGGCGGCGCCGAGCGCCGGCACCCGCTCGGGCGCCTCCGCCGCCTCCCACACCGGGACGCCCATCGTGTCCGCGTGGGAGAGCACCCTGGAGAGGGACGTCTGGCCGAGCCCACGCTTCGGCGCGTTGGCGATCCGCGTGAACGCGTTCGCGTCCTGCGGGTTGACCACGAACGTCAGGTACGCGATCGCGTCCTTGATCTCCGCCCGGTCGTAGAACTTCGTCCCGCCGACGACCTGATAGCCGATCTGCGCCCGCACGAGCATGTCCTCGAGCACCCGCGACTGCGCGTTCGTCCGGTAGAAGACGGCGATCTCGCTGCGCGAGACCCCCTCGTCCACCATCCGCTCGATCTCCGCGGCCACGAACCGCGCCTCGGCGTGCTCGTCGGCCAGCTCCCGCACCCGGATCCGATCCCCCTCGCCGATCTCGGTCCACAGCGACTTGCTCTTGCGCCCCCGGTTGTGGGAGACCACCGCGTTGGCGGCGGAGAGGATCGTCTGCGTCGAGCGGTAGTTCTGCTCGAGCTTGACCACGTGGGCGTCCGGCCAGTCCTCCTCGAACGCCAGGATGTTCCTGATGTCGGCTCCCCTGAACGAGTAGATGCTGTTGTGGACCACTAGGCCGGAGGCCACGAAGTTGTGGGTGTGCTCGACATCGAGGTCGTACACGGTGCGATCGAGGTCGACGCGCTCGACGAGCTCGACGACGTCGTAGCCACCGCCCTCGGCGAACATCGCCATGCCGGGTCGCACGGCGCCGGCCGGCTGGAAGGCCAGCGTGTTGCCGATGCCCCGCCCCCCGCGTCCAAACCGGGCGACGCGGCGAAGCTGACACGGAAGCACCGATCGGATCCGATAGACGAGGTCCATCGCGTCGGAGAAGTCGCTGAACGCCGACTCGACGCGCCAGCTCGAGGGATGCGCCTTGCCGGGCCGCACGTTCAGTCCAAGCGACTCGAGAGCCTGGCGCGCCGATTGGTCTCGGCCGCCGAGCGTGACGAGATGCAGCGGTCTTCGTCCCCGGCGATCCCCGCAGAGCGTGAGCGTCACGACTCGGTTGTGACCGTCCAGACACCGTGGGATCTGGTGAGGGAAGTCGGGCGAGCAGCCGATGTCCATGAGCAGGTCGAACCGGCCCCATGACGTGTCGACGCTCTCAAAGATCTGATCCAGCGAGCTCTGGTCGGCCCACAGCACGCGTCCGTCGTCGCCCCTCGCAATGAAGGGGGCGGTTGGAAGGCGGTAGCGCAGAGAGATCACGGACTCCGCGACACGGGCCTCAGCGTCAGTGTCGTGCACCGAGACGACCCACGCCCCGTCGGCCTGCTCTTGGGTGGCGCGTGTCTGCACGCCGATCGCAGTCTCGACGGAGGCCCGATGATAGGTCCGTGTCGTCCCGACACGGAAGTGCTCGCCGCGACGCATGAGGTACGTCATGTGGAGCTGCGGAGTCAGCCTCGCCTTGAACCCGGCGAACACCGTGTGCTCTCGCGTGCTGACGAGCTTGCGGCCGGCCGCGGTCGTGATCCGAACGCCCTGCTGACGCTGTGACGTGTGTGTGCGCGTCACCCGCGCCGGCCGGAAGTCGCCGCTGCCGTAGCAGGACAGGACCTCGTCGCCGACCTCGATCGCCTCGATCGGCTTGACGGTCCCGTCGCCCATGGTGATTGGCGTGCCCTCGAGGAGGCACTGGTCGTCGTCCCCCACTACAGCCAGGTTGCGGTGCTCCGACGCCAGGAGCTGGAGCCAGCGGTACTGGGCGTGGTTGGTGTCCTGGTACTCGTCGACGAGGATCCAGCGGAAGGCCGTCGAGTAGCGGTCGCGAACCTCCTGGAAGAGCTCGAGCAGGTTGACCGCGCGGAAGAGCAGGTCGTCGAAGTCCATCGCGTTCATGCGGTGGATCTCGCGCTCGTAGTGCTCGTAGACGTCGGCGACCGTCTGCTCGAAGTACGAGCCGACCAGCTGGCGGTAGTCCTCGGCCGACCGGAGCTTGTTCTTGGCGTCGGAGATCTGGGCCTGCATCGCGCGGGGGGTGAAGCGCTTGACGTCGATGTCCAGGTCGTCGAGGCACTTCTTGATCAGCCGGCGGGAGTCGGCCGCGTCGTAGATCGTGAACTGGCGCGTGTAGCCGAGGCGGTGGGCGTCGGCGCGGAGCATGCGGGCGCAGGCGGAGTGGAACGTCATCACCCACATCGCGCGGGTGGCGCGGCCGACCAGCAGCTCGACGCGCTCGCGCATCTCCTGCGCGGCCTTGTTGGTGAAGGTGATCGCGAGGACCTCGTCCGCGCGGGCCTGGCCGGTGCGGAGCAGGTACGCGATCCGGTGGGTGAGCACGCGCGTCTTGCCGGAACCGGCGCCGGCGAGGATCAGGAGCGGCCCCTCGCCGTGCGTGACCGCGTCGCGCTGGGGCTCGTTGAGGCCCTCCAGGAGGGCGTCGATCGCGGTCGCGTCCGGCACGCCGACCACGATAGACAGCGGTGCGGCGGGGCCGGATAGGGTCACGGCCATGCCACGCGTCATCCAGCCGGCGTGATGGCCGTCCGCGTCGCCGGCGCGTAGGCGACCCAAGCAGCTCTCGGTGGACGCGCTCGCCCTGTACGGGCGTCCGCGGCGCCGACCCGGTCGTCTCCGGGGTCGCGGTCACGATCGCGAAGTACTACGTATGATCCGCCCTGTGGCCCTGCCGGACGACATCCGCGCCGCGTGCGCTCGCGTGGCGGCCGCCGCGCGGCACGTTCGCGTCATCGAGGACGCGATCGAGCCGTACGCGCGCACGTTGCCCACGGAATTGCCGCCCGCGCCCGACCTGGAGGGAGCCGACCTGGAGCAGCGGGCGGCGTTCAGCCTCACGCTCAACGCGGTCAACTTCGGCTCCGGCTGGTTCCCCACGCTCCGCAAGCCGCCCGGCCTGAGCGGGTTCCGGACCGTCGAGGCGGCATTGCGGCGGCGCGGGCCGTGGACGGCGGGTGAGCTGGCGGCGCTCGAGACGCCTGAGGTGGCGGCGACCTTCGGCCAGGACCCGGGACACGAGCTGATGGCGCTCTTCACCCGCGCGCTGCGCGAGCTGGGCGAGCGTGTGGGCGACTCGTTCCTCGCGTTCGCCCGCTCCGGCGACGGCTCGGCGGTCGCGCTCGCCGAGCGCCTGGCGACCTGGCCCACGTGGCACGACGTCTCGCCCTACCACGGCGCGGACGTCCCGTTCTTCAAGCGCGCCCAGATCGCCGCCGCCGACCTCGCGCTCGCCGGCATCGCGCCCGCCGACGACCTCCCCGCGCTCACCCTGTTCGCCGACAATCTCGTCCCCCACGTGCTCCGCCTGGACGGCGTGCTCGCGTTCGACGACGGCCTCGTCGCGCGGATCGACAAAGAGGAGCCGATCGAGCACGACTCCCCCGAGGAGGTCGAGATCCGCGCCTGTGCGCTGCACGCGGTCGAGCTGCTCGTCGCCGCCCACGGCGCCACGACCGCGACCGCGGTCGACTACGTCCTCTGGCACCGCGGCGGCGGACCGCGGTACAAGGCCGTGCCGCGCCACCGGGCGCGCACGACCGCTTACTGAACCGCGGCGACGAGGATGCCGCGCCGGTAGTCCCGCGCCCGCGCCTCGAACTCGGGGTCGACGTCGAAGCGCTCGTCACGGACGGTGACCGCGTCGATCCCGTTGAGGTCGAACCGGCGCCAGCCGGGCAGCTCGCCGGACGTCGACCGCCCGCCGACTTGGACGCCGTCGAGGCAATGGGTACCGGTGCTCGCGACGAAGATCGCGTGCGGGTGGACGACCCGCGGCCGGCCCGAGTAACGGAACTCGACGACGTTGCGCCCCCGGATCGCCACCCGAAGCTCAGCGCCCGCCATCGCCGACCACCAGCACGTCGAGCGTGCGCGGCCCGTGGACGCCCTCGACGCGCTCGAACTCGATGTCGGAGGTCGCGGACGGGCCGGACACCAGCGTGATCGGCCGCCCCTCCGCAGCCGCCCCGGCGAGCGCCGCCACCGCATCGGGCACGCTCGCCACGATCGACTCCTCCTCCACCACGCACACGTGCCAGTCGGGCACCAGGGTCAGCGCGCGGCGGCCGGAGCGCTGCCCGCCGTCGAGCACGATCGTGCCGGTCTCCGCGATCGCCAGGGCGCAGCCGGTCAGCACCCCGTCGAGCTCGTCGAGCACGCCAGGTGAGAGCGGCGGGTCGTCGACCACGACCTCCAGCCCGGGCAGCACATCCGGCCCGCCAAACGGGACCGCGATCCGGCGCGCGCCCCGCGCCTCCGCCAGCCGCGCCACCGTCGCCGGCAGGTCGCCGGTCCCCACCCGCGTCACGCTCGCGCGGTACTCGGCGATCCGCTCGCAGAACAGCTCGACCACGCCGTCGAGCATGATCGACCCCGCGCCGCGATACTCCCGCGGAACCTCCGGCACGACCGGCGCAGGGCCGAGCGCGCCCCGGATCCGCCCGAGGACCTCAGCGCGTGCGTCGCCACCACTCACGGAACGTCTCCTTCGGGGGCACTGGCAGGTCGCGCATCGCGCTCCAGCCGGGAACCATCGCCTTCGCCAGCGGCCCGCGCCCGAGCCGCGCCAGCTTCTGCGCCCGCTCGTAGCGCGTGCGCGAGGAGAACACCGCGCCCGCCGCCTTCATCGCCAGCGCCTCCGCGCCCAGCGCCGACTTCTCCTCCCGTACCACCCGCCCGCGCAGGTGCACGAGCAGCCCCGGGATCTCGATCTTGACCGGGCACGCGTCGTAGCACGCCCCGCACAGCGACGACGCCCACGGCAGCGTCGGATGCTTGTCGAGCCCGAACAGCTGCGGGGAGAGCACCGCCCCGATCGGCCCCGAGTACACCGACTCGTACGCCTGCCCGCCCACGCGCGAGTAGACCGGGCACACGTTGACGCACGCCGCGCAGCGGATGCAGTGCAGCGCCTGCCGGCCCACCTCGTCCGCCAGCACGTCGGTGCGCCCGCCGTCGAGCAGGACGAGGTGGAACTCCTGCGGCCCGTCATCGCGACGGACCCCCGTCCACAGCGACGTGTACGGGTTCATCCGCTCGGCGGTGGAGGACCGCGGCAGGAGCTGCAGGAACACCTCGAGGTCGCGCCACTCGGGCACGACCTTCTCGATCCCCATCACCGTCACGAGCACCTTCGGCAGCGTCGTGCACATGCGCCCGTTGCCCTCGGACTCGAACACCGCGATCGTGCCCGTCTCGGCCACCCCGAAGTTGGCTCCGGACACCGCGACCGGGACGGACAGGAACTTCGACCGCAGGTGCCGGCGGGCCGCCTCCGCCAGCACCCCCGCGTCGTTCGACAGCGGCTCGGAGGAGATCGTGCGCTCGAACAGCGCGCGGATCTCGGCGCGGTTGAAGTGGATCGCCGGCGCGAGGATGTGCGACTGGCGGTCCCCGGCGAGCTGCACCACCAGCTCGGCGAGGTCGGTCTCGATCGCGCGCACCCCGCGCGCGGCGAGCGCCTCGTTGAGGCCGATCTCGTCCGTGGCGAGCGACTTGACCTTGATGACCTCGTCCGACCCGTGCGCCCGCGCCACGGCCCCCACGATCGCGTTCGCCTCCGCCCCGTCGCGCGCCCAGTGCACGGTGCCGCCGGCGCGCGTGACCGCCGCCTCGAGCCGCTCGAGCTGCTCGGGCAGGGTCGCCATCGTGCGCGCCTTGATCGCCGCACCCGCGTCCCGCAGCGCCTCCCAGTCGGGCACCTCGGCCACCGTCTGCGCCCGCTTGGCGCGGATCGTCGTCGTCGCCTTGCCGACGTTCCGGCGCAGCTGCGCGTCGCGCAGCGTCTCGCGGGCGGCGGCGGGAAAGCCCCGGCTCATTCGCGCGCCGCCAGGATCTCGGCCAGGTGCATCGTCCGCACCCCCGTGCGCCCGCGCCGCAGCGCGCCCCCGATGTGCATCAGGCACGAGTTGTCGGCCGCCGTGCACACCTCTGCCCGCGTGTCGAGCACCCGCCGCAGCTTGTCGGAGAGCATCGCCATCGAGGTGTCGGCGTTCTTGACCGCGAACGTCCCGCCGAACCCGCAGCACTCCCCCGCCTCCTCCATCTCCACGAGGTCGATCCCGCGGACCTCCGAGAGCAGCCGCCGCGGCCGGTCGCCGACGCGCAGCATCCGCAGCGAGTGGCAGGTCGGGTGCAGCGTCACGCGGTGCGGGAACGAGGCCCCGACGTCGGTCACCCCCAAGCGGTCCACGAGGAGCTCAGTCAGCTCGAACAGGCGCCCCTCCATCTCCGGCACCCGCTCGCGGACGTAGCCGACGCACGACGCCGAGGGGCAGACGATGACCTCCGCCCCGTCGAACACGCGCGCCAGCCGCGCGACCAGCGCGTCCCCCTGCTCCGCGTAGCCCGTGTTCCCGTGCATCTGCCCGCAGCACGTCTGCGCCTCGGGGAAGTCGACCTCGCAGCCGAGCCGCTCGAGCAGGTCCACCACCGCCCGCCCGGTCGCCGGGAACAGGGTGTCGTTGAAGCAAGTGATGAAGAGGGAGACCCGCACTAGTGGTTCCTCCCGCGAGTCGTGGCGTTCCTGGGCGGTCGCTGGCGGCGCCTGGCAAGGACGCAGCCCCGCAGGAATCCCTCTGGGATTTCAAGGGTCGAGGACGCCGCCAGGCGGCGATCAGCGGCCGATCCAGGGACGTCAGGACTCGGGGGAGGGATCACTACCGGGGATATGCTGCCGGAACGCCGCCATCGACGTTCAGCACGTTGCCGGTGCTCTTGCCGGAACGGCGCGGGGACGCGAAGTGCAGGACGGCCTCGGCGACGTCCTCGGGCACGATGTTCAAGCCGAGCGTCGTGCGCTTGCGGTAGTGCTCCTCCAGCTCGTCCGGCTCGATGCCGTACGAGGCGGCGCGCTCCTCACGCCAGCTCGAGCCCCAGATCCGCGAGCCCTGCAGCACGGCGTCCGGATTCACCGTGTTGACGCGGATCCCGGCCGCGCCGCCCTCCTCGGCCAGGCAGCGCGCCAGGTGCAGCTCGGCCGCCTTCGCCGACGAGTACGCGGCGGCGTTCTTCCCCGCCACCAGCGCGTTCTTGGACGCGACGAACACCACCGAGCCGCCACGGCCCTGCTCGCGCAGGACGGCGAACGCCGACCGGGCGACGAGGAAGTAGCCGGTGCCGAGGATCGCGTGGTTGCGCTCCCACTCCGCCAGCGTCGTCTCCTCGATCGACGCGCTGGAGGCGACGCCGGCGTTGGAGACGACGATGTCCACGCCGCCGAACGCGTCCACGGCGGCGCCGAAGGCGGCGGCCACGTCAGCCTCGGACCGCACGTCGCCCCCGATCGCGACGCCGGCGTCGCCCAGCGGCGCGACCGCGTCGGAGGCGCCTTCGCCGTCGAGGTCGAACGCCGCCACGCAGGCCCCCGCCGAGGCGAGCGCCTCCACGACCGCCCGGCCGATGCCGCCCGCGGCGCCAGTCACGAGCGCGACCTTGCCCTGCAGCTCGCCCGGCGGCGGCGCCAGCGAGAGCTTGTACAGCTCCAGCGGCCAGTACTCGATCGCGAAGCTCTCGGCCTCGTCGAGCGACACGAAGCCGCTGAGCGCATGGGCGCCGGCCATCACCTCGATCGCGCGGTGATAGAGGTCGCGCGACAGCCGCGCCGCCTTCGGCGTCTGCCCCACGCCCACGAGCCCGACGTGCTGGATCAGCACCACCCGCGCGTCCGGATCGGCGCCGTCCCCGCCGTGCCGCGCCACGTACGCGCGGTACTCGTCCCGGAACGCCGCCGCGCGCTCGCGGATGCGCGCTGCGAGCGCGTCCGCGTCGTCGGTCGCAGGGTCGTACGGGACCCACAGCGGGACGCGCTTGGTGTGGACCAGGTGATCGGGGCAGGCGGCGCCGACGTCGGTCAGCGCCGCCGCGTCGCGCGAGGAGACGAGCTCCTTCACGCGCGGCGACGTGTCCACCACCAGCACCTTCGAGCGCTCGCTCGAGACCGCGCCGCGCAGCGCGGGCAGCACGGCACGGAGCACGTCAGGAGGCGAGCCGGGAAACGGCCCGCCGAAGCGCGGCTCGCCGGCCGTGCGCGCGTTCACGAGCTCGACCGCGCGGTTGATGACCTCGATCGTCCGCCGGTACGCCTCCTCGGCGGTGTCCCCCCAGACGACGAGGCCGTGCTTGGCGAGCACCACGAGCCGGAGCCGCGGGTTCTCGCGCACCGCCGCGCCCACCTGGCGAGCCAGCGTGAAGCCGGGCCGGATGTACGGGATCCACGCCGCCTCGTCGCCGAAGCACTCGGCGACCAGCCGCTCGCCGTCGCGCGTGCCGGCCAGCACGTTGATGCCGTCCGGGTGCGTGTGGTGCACGTGCGGCGCGGGGACGAACGCGTGCAGCAGGGTCTCGATCGACGACCGCGGCGCCGCCGGGTCGAGCTGGCAGCGCGCGAGGTGGGCGACCATGTCCTCGTCGCTCATCTCCTCGCGTTCGAACAGCGGCAGCATCTCGTCCAGCCGCAGCGGCGTGAAGTCGCGCCCGCGCATCGTCGCGAGGTCGCTGCCCGAGCCCTTCACCCACATCGTCGGGACCTCACGGCCGACGTGGTCGATCGACACGCCCTTGGCCGACGTGTTGCCGCCGCCGAAGTTCGCCACCGCGCGGTCGGCACCGAGCAGGTGCGAGGCCAGCAGGACCTGGCCGAGCGCGTCGCCGGGCACCTCGCCGGCCGCGGGCCAGCGGTCCTCGGCCGGCGCGATCATCTGGGCGAGCGTCGTCATCGCCCCCAGCCCCCGACCAGCGTGGCGGGGCCTTCTCGCTCGGCCGCGATCCGCTCGGCGTAGCCGGACGCGCGCAGCGCCGCGACCGGGTCCTCCTCCGCCCCCAATCCGGAACGCACCCGCGCGCACAGCGGCCGCACGTCGGTGCGGAACGCGTCGAGCAGCAGCTCGTGGCCGCCGAGCACGTCGCCGGCCTCCTGCGCCGCGGCGAGCGCGTCGCGGTCCACGAGCAGCGCCTTGGCGTACGCCTCCTGGAGGTTGACGACGCTGAGCACCATCGCCTCGACCTTGGCCTCGACGTTGTGCGCCTGGTCGATCGTCAGCCGCGGCAGGTCGTCGCCGAGCGCGACGAAGACCAGGAACAGCTCGAACGGGTTGACCGAGCCGACGATCAGGTCGTCGTCGGCGTACCTGCGGTTGTTGAAGTGGAAGCCGCCCAGGCGCCGCTCGTCGGCAAGGATCGCCACGATCTGCTCGATGTTCGTGCCGTGCAGGTGATGGCCGAGGTCGACCAGCACCTTCGCGCGCTCGCCGAGCTTCTGGCACACCAGCAGCGCCGACCCCCAGTCGGCGAGGTCGGTGGCGTAGAACGCCGGCTCGAACGGCTTGTACTCGAGCAGCAGCTCCTGGTCGGCCGGCAGCGCCTCGTACACGCGGCCCAGCGCGTCCAGCAGCCTGCGCCGGCGGGCGATCAGGTCGTCCTGGCCCGGGTAGCTCGTGCCGTCGGCGAACCACAGCGACTGAGCGGTCGAGCCCAGCTCGGACGCGATCCCGACGCACTCGAGCAGGTGCTCGACCGCCTTCCGCCGCACCGCCTCGGAGGGATGCGTGATCGAGCCGAGCTTGTAGTCGGGGTCCTGGAAGAGATTCGGGTTCACGGCGCCGATCCGCAGCCCGCGCTCGGAGGCGTGGCGGCGGAGCGCCGCCAGGTCGTCCACGGCGTCCCAGGGGAAGTGCAGCGCGACGGCCGGCGCGGTCCCCGTGAGGCGGTGGACCTCGGCGGCGTCGTCCAGGCGCTCGAGCACGGTGCGCGGGCGGCCGGGCTGGCGGAAGGTGGCGAAGCGGGTGCCCGAGTCGCCGTATCCCCACGACGGCGTCTCGATCGCCAGCGCCGCCAGGGCGCGTTCGATGGTCTCGGTCAAGTTCTCGTCTCCTTCATCATCGCCTCACCGGAGGCGGTCACGTCCAGGAAGCGCCGGTAGGTCGCATCGCCGTCCCCCACCGGGTCGTAGCGCACCGGCTCGGCCGAGGCGGCGGCCAGGGCGCGCATCTGCGCGAGCGAGCCGAGCTCGCCGACGGCGCGCGCCTGCACCAGCACGTTGCCGAGCGCGGTGGCCTCGATCGGGCCGGCGAGCACCGGGCGGCCGAGCAGGTCCGCCGTCAGCCGGCACAGCAGCTCGTTGCGGGCGCCGCCGCCGATCACGTGCACCACGTCGACGTCGCGCCCACAGACGCGCTCGAGCCGCTCCAGCACGAGCCGGTACTTGCACGCGAGCGAGACGAGCGCCGATCGGACGACCTCGCCGGGACCGTCCGGCGGCGCTTGGCCGAGCTCCCGGCAGGCGGCGGCGATCTCCGCGGGCATGTCGTCCGGGCGCAGGAAGCGGTCGTCGTCCGGATCGAACAGCGGGACGCCGGGCCGGGCCTCGGCGGCCAGGCGGGAGAGCTCCTCGTAGGGCAGGTCCCAGCGGCGGTGGCACTCCTGCACCAGCCACAGCCCCATGACGTTGCGCAGCAGGCGCGTCGTGCCGTCCACCCCGCGCTCGTTGGTGAGGTTGTACTCGCGGGCGCGCTCGCTCAGCACGGGCGCGTCGAGCTCCACCCCGAGCAGCGACCACGTGCCGGACGAGAGGATCGCCGCGCGCGGCGACGTCAGCGGCGCGGCGGCGAACGCGGATGCCGTGTCGTGGCTCGCCACGGCGTGGACGGGCGCGTCGACGTCGTGGTGGGCGAGCACCGGCCCGAGCGTGGTCCCGGGCTCCACCGGGTCGCCCGCGAACGGCGCCGCCGGCAGGCCGAGCCGCGCGACGATCTCGCGCGCCCACGTGCCCGAGCGCGCGTCGAGCAGCCCGGTGGTGGACGCGTTGGTGGCCTCGTTGACGCACTCCCCCACCAGCCAGTGCGAGAGCAGGTCGGGCACGAGCGCGATCCGCTCGGCCGCCGCGAGCGCCGGGCTGCCCTCGTCGGCCAGCAGCTGGAAGACCGTGTTGATCGGCATCGTCTGGATGCCGGTCGCCGCATAGAGCTCCGCGGGCGGGACCCGCCCGTGCGCGCGCTCGATCATCCCCTCCGTGCGCGGGTCGCGGTAGTGGAACGGCAGGCCGAGCACGCGCCCGCGGCCGTCCAGCAGCGCGTAGTCGATGCCCCACGTGTCGATCCCGACGCCGCGCAGCCGCGAGGTGGAGGCCACCCTCCTCAGGCCGTGCAACACCTCGGTGAACAGCGCGAGCAGGTTCCAGCGCAGGCCGTCGGGAAGCCGCACGGGCCGGTTCGGGAACCGGTGCGCCACCCACAGCGTCACCCGGTCGCGGTCCAGCCGCCCGTGCACCACCCGGCCGCTCTCCGCGCCCAGGTCCACGGCGGCAAAGGCGTCAGGCAAGGTGGAACACCTCCTCCAGGCGCTCGAACGGGGCCTCGAAGAACGGGGCCATGTCCGCCTGCCATCGCGTGTTCACGTCCGTCGCGTCCATCGCGGCCTGCGCGCGCCCGTAGTCGTCGGTCTCGAAGTAGCCCACGAGCAGGCCGTCGGCGCGCAGGAACAGCGAGTAGTTGGCCCAGCCCGCCTGCCGCAGGGCGTCCAGCATCTCCGGCCACACCGCGCGGTGGCGCTCCCTGTACTCCTCGAGCCGGTCCGGGCGGACGCGCAGGACGAAGCAGACCTGCTCCATCACACCACCGCCGCCTGGAGTCCGAGCAGCCGGCCCACGCGCACGACCTCGGCGGCCACGTGCCCGACGCCGAGCGCGACGTGGTGCGTCGGGCCCTCCGCGCACCAGGCCTCGAAGAACTCGGCCGGCGGCGCTCCGAACCGCAGCCGCGAGTTGGTGTTGCCGATCCGGAACGTCGCGCCGGGGACCGACTCGCCCTCGGCGACGACGAGCTTCAGCCGCCCGTCCCGGGTCTGCGTGCAGCCCACGATCGTGACCGGCCCGTAGCGGACCTGCAGCTCCACCGACAGCCCCGCGCCGCGCTTGCCGTGGTACAGCCGGAGCGAGCGCAGCGTCGGCCGCTCCTGCGCGATCGCGACGTGCGCGGGGCCGTCGTGGCCCATCAGCACGAAGTCCTCCTCGAAGTCGAGTGCGTAGTACTCCGTGTACGAGCCGCCCGCGCCGAGCCGGTCGAGGACCAGCTGCGCGAGGTTCGTTTTCAGGTCGCCCTCGCCGGAGGTCGGCACGCCCCGCGCGGTGAGGATCGAGTTGCCGACGATCACGCCCGCGCCGAGCCGCTCGGCCTCGTTGCCGTCCAGCCCGCGGTAGTAGTAGGTCAGGCCGTCGAGCTCGAAATCGGCCACGAGCCGGTCCAGGCCGGCGCCCACCCGCGCCGCCCAGTCGAGCTGGTGGTCCTCGATCGGGCCGGCGATCGGGTCCGACGAGGGGTCGGCGAACGCGAACATCTCGCGGATCTCGGCCTGCTTGGCCGCGACCTCCGCGTCGGTCACGGCCGTGACCCGTGCCGCGAGATCGTCGATCTCCAGCACCTCCACGTGTGCGCCGACCTGGGCGTGCACCGCGGTGAAGTCCGTGTACATGTCCAGCATCCCCGGATACGTGTGCCCGAGGAAGCCGACGCGCGCGCGCCGCAGCGCCCGCGCCGCGCCCGCCGCGCGCACCCACGCCGCGATCCTCGCCCACGCGCGCTCGTCGCCGTCGATCGTGCCGGCGACGGTGTCGTACTCGATGCCTGCGCGCGTGCACGCGCCCGCGATCTCGGGCACGCAGCACGACGCGCAGTTGGCGAGCCACTCGCCGGTGTCTGTGCGCTCGTAGTCGAGGGTGCCCGCCGGCTGCAGCCCCAGCAGCACCACCGGCACGCCGGCGGCCTGCAGGGCCGGCAGCACCTGGCTCGACGTGGCGTACGTGACCGCGTGGCAGAGCACGAGGTCGACCTGCGCGGCGGCGAACGCGTCGCCCGCCGCGCGCGCCTTCTGCGCGGTGTCGACGAGCCCGGCGCTGACGACGTCCGCGCCGAGCTCGCCCACCTTCTCCTCGACGCGCTTCTGGTAGCCCTCGATCCGCTCGCGCAGGCCGGCGAACTGCGGCCAGTAGGCCTCCAAGCCGATGCCGAAGATCCCGACCTGCGCGCGCGCCGGCTCCATCAGAAGTCGAACTCGCCGATGTTCTCTTCGTTGAAGCGAGTCGGCGGGCCGAGCACGATCTCGCCCTCCGCGGCGATCGTGTACTCGCCCAGCTTGCCGGCCTCGAAGGTCTCGCCCTCGGCGCCGGTGATGATGCCCGAGGCGAGCGCCGCGGCGGCGTAGCCGGAGAGGTAGCCCACGTCCTCGGGGCTCCAGAGCGCGAACTCCTCCACGCAGCCGCTGTTGACGAACTTGCGCATCTGGTTCGGCGTGCCGAGCCCGGTCACCTTGACCTGGTCGGCGTAGCGCGAGTCGCAGATGTAGCGGGCCGCGGCGGCGATGCCGACGGTGGTCGGCGCGATGATCGCGTCCAGGTCCGGATAGGCCTGCAGCAGGCCCTGGGCCTCCTGGAAGGACTTCTGGTCGTCGTCGTCGCCGTACACGGTGTCGACCAGCTCGATGCCCTCGTACTCGGGCTTCTCCAGCTCCGCCTCCATGACCTCGATCCACGCGTTCTGGTTGGTGGCGTTGGCGGTGGCGGACAGGATCGCGATCTGGCCCTCGCCGCCGATCTGCTCGGCCGCCATCTCGATCTGCGACGCGCCGATCTCCTCCGTGGAGGCCTGGTTGACGAAGAACGCGCGGGCGTCCGCGGCCACGTCGGAGTCCATCGAGCCGACGGCGATGCCGCGCTCGGCCATCTGCCTGAGGGCGGGCGCGACGGCGTTTGGATCGTTGCCGGCGATGACGAACGCGTCCGGCTCCTGCTGCATCGTCGACTGGATCAGCGGCACCTGCGAGGACGCGCCGGCGTCCGTCGGACCGACGATCTCGTGCTCCGCGCCGATCTCCTCCGCCGCCTTGGCGACGCCGCCGTGCTCGATCTCCTCGTACGGGTTGCCGAGCTGCTTGGGCATCGAGACGATCCTCAGGCCCTCCTCGATCTCGCCCTCGGGGTTGGCCTCCTGCTGCTCGCCGCTCGGCTCGCTCGCTGCCTGGTCCTGATCGTCCTGGGTCTCACCGCAGGCGGTGAAGAGTCCCAGCGCGAGCAGTGCGACGACGAGCCACAGCGCTCGTGGCTTGATCATGCTCCCTCCTCCTTCAGTGGTGCTCGAGCGCGCGCCTCTTTGACGCGCGCGACGATGTTCGGGCCCAGGACGGAGACGATCAGCAGCGTCCCCGTCACGATCTGGACCCAGAAGAACGAGATGCCGGGGGCCAGCGTCAGCGCCTTCTGGATGGCGCCCAGGAGCACCAGCGCCAGCACGACGCCGAGGATGGTCCCGCGGCCGCCGAAGATCGAGACGCCGCCGAGCACGACGGCCGCCACCGTCGCCAGCTCGAAGCCCTGTCCAACGTTCGCGGCCGCCGTCGAGTTGCGCAGGCTGATGACCACGCCGGCGAGCGCCGCGACCGCGCCCGAGAGCACGAACAGCGTCAGCTTGATGCGCTTGACCCGGATGCCCGAGAAGCGCGCGGCCTCCTCGTTGGCGCCGATCGCGAACACGCTGCGGCCGAACGGGGTGGCGTGCAGCAGCACCGCGAACGCGACCGCGAGGACGGCGAACAGCACCATCGTGTTCGGGATGAACGTGCCGGGCACGCGGGCGAAGGCGGTGTCGGTCCAGTACTGCGGGAAGTCGGTGACCGACTGGTCGCCGATCACCACGAACGCGAGGCCGCGGAACAGCGCCAGCGTGCCGATCGTGACGGCGATCGACGGCAGGCCGAGGCGCGTGACGAGCAGGCCGTTGAACGCGCCGCACAGGGCGCCGGCCGCGACGCAGATCGGGGCGATCAGCTCCACCGGCAGGCCCGAGTTCCAGAGCTGGGCCATCAGGGCGCTCGACAGCGCGAGCACCGAGGCGACCGACAGGTCGATCTCCGCGGCGACGACGACGAGCGCGAGCGCCAGCGCCATCAGCGCGACCTCGCTGAGGTCGAGCGCGCTCGTGTAGACGGAGTCGCCGGTCAGGAATCGGTCCGACAGGCCCTGCCCGATCGCGAACGTCACCACGATCAGCCCGGCGATCAGGACCTCCCAGCGGCCCAGCAGCTCGCGCGCACTCGGGCGGTCGGACGCGCGCGGGACGGCTGCCTCAGCGGACACGGCGCGAGCTCCTCTGGCATCGCGGTGTTTCACCGGACACGTCTCGAACTCCTTTGGCGGAGCGCGGCGTCCACGCGCAGCCCCACGAGCCGGTCGAAGGCGATGGCGAGCAGCAGCAGGGCGCCGACGGCGGCCTGCTGCCAGAAGGCGTCGACGCGCAGCACGATCAGCGACGACGTGATGCAGCTGAGCAGCACCGCGCCGATCGCGGCGCCGTAGACGCTGCCGCTGCCGCCGAAGATCGCGACCCCGCCGACGACGGCGGCCGCGATCACTCTGAACTCGTACCCGCTGCCGGCGGTGGCGTCCACGGTCCCGAACCGCGCCGTGAACAGGACGCCGGCGAGGCCCGCCAGCGCGCCCGAGGCGACGAACGCGGCCAGCACCCGGCGGTCGGTCCGCACGCCGGCCAGCCGGGCGGCGAGCGGGTTGGAGCCGATCGCGTACAGCTCCCGGCCGGACCGGAACGAGCGCAGGTAGTAGCCGACCGTGACCACCACGGCGAGTGCGATCAGCACGAGCGCGGGGACCTCGAGCACCTGCGCGGTCCCGAGGTCGAGGAAGCCGTCCGGCAACGTCTCCGCGTTGACCTGGCGGCCGTCCGTCCACAGGAACGCGACGCCGCGGAAGATGTAGAGCGTCCCGAGCGTCACCACGAGCGCCGGCACGCGGCCGAACGTCGTGAGGATCCCGTTGAGGGAGCCGCACAGCCCGCCGAGGGCCATGCCGGCGAGCATCACCAGCGGGATCGGCAGGCCCGGGCTGCTGGAGAGCAGGTCCCCGGCCATGAACGCGGCAAGGCCGAGCACCGACCCGACCGACAGGTCGATGTTCCGGGTGATGATCACGAGCGTCTGGCCCGCGGCCAGGATCGCGATGATCGACGCGTTCAGTGCGAGGTCGCGCAGCGAGCCGGCCGACAGGAAGCGCGGCTCCATGATCCCCGTGAAGATCACGAGCGCCGCCAGGGCGGCGACGATGCCGAGCTCGCGGATGCGGAACACCCACTCGGTGAGCCGGCGCGCGCGCTCCTGCCCCGGCGCGGGCTCGGCGGCCGTGGCCGTCGTCAAGCCGCCACCCCCGTCGCGGCGCGCATCACGGCCTCCTCGTCGGCATCCGCGCGACCCAGCTCGCCGCTGATCCGGCCCTCGTGCATCACCAGCACTCGGTCGGCCATCCCGAGCACCTCCGGCAGCTCGGAGGAGATCATCAGGACGGCGACGCCGCGCTGCGCGAGCTCCGACAGCAGGCGGTGGACCTCGGCCTTCGTGCCGACGTCGATGCCGCGGGTCGGCTCGTCGACGATCAGGACCTTGGGGGCGGTGGCGAGCCACTTGGCGAGGACGACCTTCTGCTGGTTGCCGCCGGACAGGTGGCCCACCGGGTCGGCGAGCCGGTGGTAGCGGAGCCGCAGGCGCGCGGCCCACTCCTCCGCGAGCCGGCGCTCCGCCCCGCCGCGGATGAGGCCGAAGCGGCTCAGCGCCCGCATCCGGGTGAGCGTGGCGTTGCGGCCGACCGAGAGGTCCATGACGAGGCCCTGCTGCCGGCGGTCCTCGGGCACGAAGCCGACGCCGGCGCGCATCGCCGCGAGCGGGCGGCCGGGCTTGAGCCGCGTGCC
>JBOGYU010000044.1:0-17450 GCA_050696935.1 Solirubrobacteraceae bacterium
GCCGGCACCTCGCCGCCGGCGAGCATGATCTCGACGTAGGCGGGAAGCAGCTTGGACCGCGCCACCGGATCCTTGGCCTCCCCCACGGCGCGGCGGATCGCGGCGCCGCGGCGTCGATCCGGGCCTGGTACAGGCGCAGGAGCGCCAGCCCCGGCTGCGGCGTTCGCCCCCGCTGGCTCGCCTCCCGATACGCGTCCTCGGCGCGAGCGAACTCGCCGCGCAGGCGCAGGAGCTCCGCCCGCTGGTAGAACGCGGAGGCGAGCTGCGGCTGAGGCGGCACGGACAGCCGTTCGCACGCGCGCTGCGCCTCCGCCAGGGCCTCCGGCCAGGCGCCCTGCTGCAGCATGATCTCCGAGCGGTGCACCAGGCACCGCCCGCGGTAGGGAACCAGGTCGGGCTGAGCCGCGCACCATTCGCTCAGGGCCGCCGTCCACTCCCTCGCTCGGCGCACATCGAGGATCTCCTGGCAGGCCTCGATCACGCTGCAGTAGACGATCCCGGCGGGGATCGGCGAGACTTCGCCCGCCGTCACCGCCACCATGGCCTCGTCGAGCAACGCCAGGCCACCGGCCGTGTTCCCCATCCGAAGCAGCACCCGGCCCTCGCACTGCCGGGCGATCGTCACCAGGTCGGTATCGGCGGAGGCGGCGCCAATCGCTTCGGCGCGAGTGAACGCCGCCCTGGAGGCTGGGTAGTCGCCCTGGTGATAGAGGCGCAGTCCGACCGGCACGAGCAGGTAGCCGCGCTCGACGCAGTCGTGCTGGCTGTCATCGAGCACGCGCTGGGCGCGCGCGAGCCAGCCGCCACCCTTCGCCCGCTCGCTCCTGTTCATCAGCGTGATGCCAAGCCAGAAGGCACACCGCGCGGCACGCCCCCAGTCGGCCACGCGCAGCGACTCGTGATGAGCCCGGGTCCAGAGCTGCTCGCTCTCGACATCCTTGCCGGCCAGGTACGCGGCCACCGCAGCCGCCTCCAGATCCTCGAGCGCCAGCGCGGCCTCGCGATCCGCCGACGACAACGGACGGTACGCGTCCCCCCACGCCCGCCTCGCGTAGCACTCACGGACCCGCGCCAGCTCCTCAACGGCATCTAACACGAGGCGATTATCGTCGACCACACCACCGTGCCCGCGAGGCCGCTCGCCAACGACGCGGCCACTTCGCGCCACGAGATAGGCAGTCCACGCGCTTCTCCTACGCGCGAGATCCAGACGTCTCGGACCACGCCCGGCTCGCTGTCGGTATGGACAGCGGCGGTCGTCTCGCGACCCGGTGGTGAGGGTGGCTGCACTCTCGGGGAGCAGCGCTTGCCGCGTGACGACCGCCGCCACTACGATCGTTCGCGTGGGCGTGGAGGATTACCGCCACATGAGCCGCGAGGTCTGGCAGGCGATGGCGCCCGGCTGGGAGCGCTGGCGAGAGCAGCTTGCGGACGCCCTGACCCCGGTGCGCCGGTGGCTGATCGCCGCGCTCAGGTCGCGGCCTGGCGAAACGGTGCTCGAACTCGGCGCCGGCACGGGCGAGACCGGATTCGAGGCGGCGGCGATCCTCGGTGAGCGAGGCTGGCTGATCTCAAGCGACTTCTCCCCGGAGATGGTCGAGGTTGCACGTCGCCGCGGCACCGAGCTCGGGCTCTCGAACGTCGACTACCGGGTGATCGACGCCGAGCGGATCGAGCTCGCCGCGGACTCGGTCGACGGCGTGCTCTGCCAGAGCACCTACATGCTCGTGGGTGATCCTGCCGCGGCGCTGGCCGAGACGCGTCGGGTCCTGCGGCCCGGTGGCCGCTTGGCGCTCTCGGTGTGGGGTCCCCCTGAGCGCAACCCGTGGGCCTCGATCGGCGGCATGATCCTGGTCGAGCGCGGACACATGCCACCCCCTGAGCCCGGAGCACCCGGCGTGTTTAGCCTGGCGAGCGAGGAGCGCACCGGGGCGCTGCTCGCGGGCGCCGGCTTCAGCTCGGTGCGCATGGAGGAGGTGCCGGTGCGCTTCGCCTTCCGCGGCCTTGACGACTACGAGCGATGGGTCACCGACGTTGGGGGCCCCTTCGCGATGGTGGTCCGCGGGCTGCCCGAGGATGAGCGTGAGGTGCTCCGGGCACGACTCGGCGAGGCATTCGTCGCCTTCTCGGTCGACGGAGGGTATGAGCTTCCGGGCGTCGCTCTCTGCGCGGTGGCGAGCTAAGCGCGGCGTTTCACCGCTGCGAGCCGAGCAACCCGACGCTCCTGCAATCCCCCCAGGAGCGAGCGTATCCGCTGCGGTTGTGATGCGCTCCCTCTGGACGAGACTCGAGAGCGCCGCGTGGCCAAGCGAAAGCTTCTGCGATCGCGGACACGCTCGCATCCACTCGCGAAATGAGCACTCGCGCTGACGAACCGGCTGTGCTGGCGTGCGGGTTGCTCTTTATGCGTCTGAGCGCGGCCGGCGGCTGAACCCGGCGAGCTCCGTCTTCAGGCTCACGTTGAAG
Source organism: Solirubrobacteraceae bacterium (assembly GCA_050696935.1). Classification (GTDB taxonomy): domain Bacteria; phylum Actinomycetota; class Thermoleophilia; order Solirubrobacterales; family Solirubrobacteraceae; genus DASSUW01. The sequence continues at coordinate 2,467 of JBOGYU010000044.1, forward strand.
GATGCCGCCAACTCAATGGCCCGGTCGCTCGGGCGCCCCAAGAGCTCGATATCCGTGGCACTCAAGAGCTCGTATCCCTCCTGGAACCTGGAGCTGGCCACATCGAGGTGGACGTCCAACGCCTCCGCGTCGGAGAAGACAAAGACAGCCGTGCCCTCAGCGCCATCTTCGTCCACGTAGTAGTTGAAGGAGACCGCCCCCGGCTCGTTCTTCTCGACGAACTCGGCCATCTCCGTTGCGTATCGCGCGAAGTCCTCCAGCTTCCCTTCGCGGAGTCGGAAGCGGTCCACATAGATGACATGGTCGGACATCCTGGCTCCTACTGGCCGTGAGACGATAGGCGCCAGGATGGCGACAGCAAGTCGGTTGGTCGAGACGGCGGCGCTCGCGAACGGCCTGAAGCTGCCCTATGTGCAACAGGGCGATCCATCCGGGGTCCCTGTGGTCCTCCTCCACGCCTTCGCCGACTCGTGGCGGTCGTTCGAGCGCGTGCTGCCATGTCTCCCCCGGTCGATCCGCGCCTTCGCGGTGACCCAGCGGGGACACGGCGATGCCGACCGGCCTGCCTCCGGCTATGGCGTCGAGGAGTTCACCGCGGACGTCAGCGCGTTCATGGACACGGTTCGGCTGGAGGCGGCGGTGATCGTCGCGAGCTCCAGCGCAGGCCTCACGGCGCAGCGCTTTGCTGTCGAGCATCCGAGGCGAACCCTCGGCCTGGTGTTCATCGGTGCGCCCCGCAGCCTCCGCGACAAGCCGGGGGCCGCGCGGCTTCTCGATAAGGTGCGCGGGCTCCGCGACCCGATCGACCCGGCCTTTGTCCGTGAGTTCGTGGAGGCCACCGTGTCTGCTCCGCTGCCGCCGGCGTTCTTGGAGACGGTGCTCGCCGAGAACCTCAAGGTGGCTGCGCGCGTCTGGAAGGCGACGCTCGAGGGCCTCGTCGAGGCCGTTCCTGCCAGCGAGACCGCCACGATCACGGCGCCCACCGTCATCCTTTGGGGGGATCGCGACGAGTTCATCCCTCGCAGCGATCAGGCGGCGCTCGCGGCGGCGATCCCTGGATCGCGGCTGGTGATCTACGAGGGCACCGGACATGTTGTCCACTGGGAGCAGCCCGAGCGCGTCGCGGCCGACCTTGTCGCTCTGGTGCAGCGCATGCGCCCCGATCAGGTCCGCCGCTCGCATGGACCCTGACCTCGGGCCCAGTCACTTCCGTACCGATCCCCAGCAGTACACCGCTGCGTGGCGAGCAGGCCGCGGCTCACTGCTCGTCCGCGCGACGAGTCGGCGTATCCGCGAGCGTCTGGCTCGTCATCGCTCAGCACGACGGGAGCGTCGACTCCGAGAGACCTCGCTTGCGCTTATCTGAACTCGGGGCGGGTGAAGCGCCCGGGCGGTGACTGGCTGCGCTCGATGGTCCCGGTTCCACTGGGCCTGTGCGAAGCTGACCCGGTCGAAACCGTCGCGGAGACGTGCCATGGAAATGGTGGGGGTCGACGGGCTCCACATCGGCTATGAACGCGCGGGAAGCGGGCCGGCGCTCGTGCTCCTCGACGGCTATGTGGGAGACGGGCCAACGACGTGGCGGCGGCAGCTCGGCGGGCTCTGCGACGAGTTCACGGTCGTCGCGTGGGACGCCCCCCGGGGCGCTGAACCGACCCGCCCGAACGGCTCGGCATCGATGGCTACGCCGACTGCCTCGCCGGATTCCTCGAGAAGCTGGGTCTCGACACTGCGAGTGTGGCCGGACTGTCGTTCGGCGGCATCCTCGCCCTGGCGCTCCAGCGGCGACACTCCACGATGTCGAGCGCCCTGATCCTGGCGTCGGCATACGCGGGCTGGGCCGGTTCGCTGCCTCCCGAGGTCGCCGAGCAGCGCCTTCGTCAGGCGCTCGCCTTGGCCGATGGCGCGCCGGAGGCGTTCGTAGCTGCGTTGCTGCCGACGATGTTTTCCAAGCCGACGCCGCGTGAGACGGTGGACGACTTCCGCGCAAGCATGCAGGCGTTCCATCCGCGCGGGTTTCGGGGCCATGGCGCGGGCGTCCGCCGAGGACGTCCGCGACGTGCTGCCCCACATCGACCGCCCGACGTTGCTGGTGTACGGCGACCGGGATGTGCGAGCGCCGTTGACGGTCGCCGAGGCCCTGCAGGCGGCTACCTCCGGTTCGAGGCTCGTCGTCCTGTGGGACGCCGGTCATGTCTGCAACGTCGAAGCTCCCGACGAGTTCAACATGGCAGTCCGGGACTTCCTTCGCGAGAGTCGCAGCTGACCCACAGGCCTGGCGCCGCTCTCGCCTCCGGCGGGCAAGCGAGCGCGCCCGTGGTCAAGGCCAAGACCCTCGCATCGGACGCGAGCGCGGGGGTCCGATGGCCGCCTCACGCTCGCATCCGCCGGGCGAAGCGACAGAGGGGCATCGCGCGCGCGAGACGACCGGAGCTCGTCTAGATCAGGCGTCTCAGCCGCCCGCGCGCAGGCTCTTGCTCCGTTGGCGAAGCGGCGATCTCGCGAGCAGGTGGTGGGGCCCGCTGGTCGAGACCGGGCGCTTGCCCGGACGCCGCCTCGCGCACCGGCAGCGTCTGCTCCGCGAGCGCGCCCGCGCGTGCCCTGCCGCGCGAATCCGCGACTAGGCGGGCGCCGCGATCCCGACCACTCGTCGTCCAGGAATGGCTCCGACGCGGCCCTTCGCTACTTGACGACCAACACGCCTTTCATGAAGGGATGCTTTGTGCAGCGGAACTTGTAGTTCCCCGCCCGTTGAGGACCGATCTTGTAGGTGATGGACTCTCCGAACCCGTCGATCGTCTTTCCGTCAAAGACGTCCTCTATGGCGATGTTGTGTTGGCCGTGGGAGGACTCGTCCAGGTTCGTGAACCTGATTGTGAAGGGCTTGTTCGCGGGGGCTGCTAGGCAGTCTGTGCTGAACTCGTGGGTCGGCTCGCCGGCCTTGATGCGCAGCTCGGTCCCGGCGGGCCTGCAGTCGGCTGTGCTGGTCTCGGTGCTGGTCTCGCTTCCCGCTCCGCACGCCTGGAGGACGAGCGCTCCGAGGAGGCCCGGGACGAGCATCCACCGCCGTGGCGACACCGCCGTCGTACGCTTGCGGCAGGGGTCGGTCGGCAAGACGCCCCTGCGAGTTGTCGCCGACGGCGGCGTTGCGGCGTTGACGGGCCTACCCGGCTGGTGTCCCCGGTCCATAGAACATCACGCCTTCCAGGCTTCGCTCGGTGCCGTGGTAGTCGGTGAACCTGAACCTGCGTCCGCGGAGCGAGATGCCGTCGGAGACATGGTCACCGGGCATGCGCACGTCCGGCATGAGGCACCACGCGGTCAGTACGCCGGCTCCTCGGTTCTCAAGCTTCACCCTGACTTTGAGGAACCCGGAGAACGACGCCGAGCCCGGCGGCCCCTGCCATCCCAGCTCCTGGAACCCGGGGATCCCCCACCAACCCGCGAGTTGCAGGAACGAGACGAAGCGGGTTGCGCGCCACGCGCCTCGTGCCTTGAGCGCTCCCCTGGGACCGCGGATCGTGTATTCGCCACGGCCCGTCGCTCGCGCGCTCGCCGGGTCCCAGGCGCCTTGCCCGCTCAGGATGATTCGCGATCCGTCGCGCGCCTTCGCGAAGGGCCGGCCGCTCGAGTGGTACCGGACCCCGGTCGGATCGTTCGGGTCCCCCAGGAGCTCGTAGTGGGTTAGGTAGAAGGTGAATGGCAGCGGGTTGCTCTGGGCAGCCTGCCCGCTCTCAACGAGCAGCGCGGCTGCGATGGCGGCGACCGTTGCCGCCGCCCCGAATCGGTAGGTCCTTCGCTTCATCTCCGTGGCTCCTTGCGCTCGAAGTGCAGTGCCGTCTCCATGACCAGGTCGAGCGTCGTCGCCGACCGCGTGTCGGCGGCGAGTGCGTCGAGCGCCTGTCGAGCGGAACGCCCGGGGTCGAAGGCCCATCCTTCCAGCACGAAACCGAGCGTCTCGTCGTTTCGCAGGACGGCGAGTCGGGTGACGCCGAGCGCCGCCAGCTGGCTGGCCGCCGTGGCGCAGAGGGAGCGCTCCCGCCCACCATCTGGCAGCAAGACGAGCAACATCGCCACGTCCGACCCCGTTCCTGATCGAAGGAGAGTGGATGGCGACGCTACAGCCGGTGATCGCCTCCGATCATCGGTGAGCTCCCTCACCCTCGACGATCCCCTCCTCGGCGAGCCGCGAGGCGAGCTCCGTGCGATTCCTGACGCCCAGCTTGAGCAGGAGATTCGAGAGATGCCGCTCGACCGTCTTGCGAGACAGGAAGAGCAGCTGGGCGATCTCGGGGTTGCTCGCGCCGCCGGCGACGAGCCGGGCGATCTCCAGCTCACGCTCGCTCAGCGGCTCGCCTCGCGCGCCGCGGCGCCAGGTTCGCACGCCGAGCCGCCGCAGCAGCTGCTCGGCGTGCGCTCGTGCGCTCTGCGAACCCACGCTGACCGCAAGGTCGCTGGCGCCCTGCAGCGTCTCGATCGCTCGTCGGCGATCGATCGACGAGAGCGCCTCGCCGAGACCGACCCGCACCCAGAGCGCCTCCAGCAGCAGCCCCATCGCTCTGGCCTCCGCCTCGGCGGCCTCGAACAGCGCGATGCTCCGCGAGGCCTCGCCGCTTCGGGCCGTCAACAGGGCTTCTCCGTGCCGACGCAGCAGGGCCGGCCAGGGATCTGGGTTGGGGTGCTGCGCGTCGAACAGCGCCGCGGCCGCCCGTGCCTCCTCCACACAACCGACCCGGGCGTACGACCCGACCGCTCGCACGACGAACTCCGACCGGCACCGATCGCAATCGGCGGCTTCGGTGTCGCTCCGGGCGGCGGCGAGCGTCGCCTTGACCTCATCCGCGACCGCCGGCCCGCCGAAGCGCGCGAGCCAGTCTGCAAGCGCCATCCGCGGCACGGTGCGAGCGTGAGGGTCGGCCTCACCGGCCAGCTCCTCGGCGACCCGATCGAGCGCGCCGCGCCAGTCCCGTTGCGATGCCGCGATGAGGTGGGAGAGGTTCCGGACCTCGCTGCGGAAGTAGCGCCTGGGCAGGACCTCGCGCTCCGCAAGTCCCGCCGCCTCCCGAGCGAGCGCGCTCGCCTCGTCCACACGACCGGCCGGAAACAGCACGTACGCCAGATGGAACGCCGCCTCGGCGACGATCGCGGGCAGCACCCGTTCTCGGGCCTCGGCCAGGACGCGGCGAAAGCGAGTCTCGGCCTCGCGCCAGCGTCCCAGCTGCCATAGGAGATAGGGCAGGTCGAGCGTCGCTCGCAGGTGGGCGTCGCCGAAGTTGCGCGCGGCCTCGAAGAGCTCGTCGGAGGCCGCGAGCATGTCGCTCACGTCCTCCTGCCAGACCGCCACGTCGAACCAGGCTCGGACGGCCGCCAGGTACGCCTGCCGTTCCCGCCCTTCGAGCCTGTCGATGCCCCCGGTCGTCTCGGCGACCCGGCGGGCGGCGGTCAGGGCGCGGATCGCAGGAACCCTCGCCCGTCCGGTCTCCTGCGAAAGCCAGCCGAGGACGTACGCCTCCTGGGCGTCGGCCTCGATGGCCAGCACCGGATCGCAGCGATCGAGGGCACGGCAACGCCCGAGGTACGACAACGCCTCGGGAGCACGCCGGAGCTCCGAGGCCGCCTTCGCCGCTTCGAGCGCCGAACGCGCGCGCTCGCTTGGCGTGGTCAGGCGCTCGCTCAGCATCGCCCAGCGCTCGAACGCGAGCGACCACTCGCCGACTTCCGAAGCGAGCTCTGCGACAGCCTTCTGGAGCTCGAGCGCGGCCTGTTCGTCGCGATGGGATTCGTCGGCAATCCTGGCCAGGTGCGTAAGCCCATCCGATCCGAGGAGAGCCCGGCGCGGCGAGCGGGCCAGGCGAAGTGCCAGGCCGACCGCGGGCATTCCACCCTCGTGGCGATGCTGCAAGGCGGCGCGGAGGACCTGGACGTCGTCGACCGTGTCGGCCTCGAGCCAGACGGCGAGCCGGCGGTGCAGCCGCCCTCGCTCCTCCACAGCCAGTTCATGTTCAACGGCCTCCCGGACGAGATCGTGCGCGAGCCGTAGGGCCGGACCGGCCTGGACGGCGACCCCCCCGCCTCACCAGCTGAGCGGCCGCTTCGCTGGTTCGCGCGGGGCTCCACGCGAGTACCGCGCCGAGATCCTCGATCGACATCGGCCGCGCCGCGACGGCCAACAGCGCGAGCAGCGAGGCGGCGTCGAGACCCACACCACGCAGTCGCGCCGTGACGACCTGCCCCGCGGCGAGCTCCTGGCCTCCGCTCCTGGCGAGCGCTTCAACCCAGTACGGGAAACCCCCCGCCCTCTCCGCCAGCGCCTCCGCCCGCTCCGGCGTCAGCCCGGGCGCGATCTCGAGGGCGAGCTGGACGCTCTCCTCACGACTCAGCGGTCCGAGCACCAGCTCGACGAAGTCGTGCGACGAAGCGAAGAGGTCGCGCAGCGAATCGCTCAACGCCACGACCGCACGGGCTGGCCGCGAGACGATGATCGTGGCCATCGGCTGACCGGCCACGCTTGCAGCCCGGATCAGGTAGTGACAGAGGGCGAGCGTCTGATCGTCGACCCAATGCAGGTCGTCGACCGAGACCAAGGCCGGACCGATCTCGCGCAGGCAGCGATGGGCAGCCTCCAACACCCGCAGCGGTTCGAGGCCAGAGTCGTGCGTGGATCGCTCGTAGAGCAGCGACCTCAGGCGACGGGCCTCTGACCCTTGGCCCCGGCCGAGCGCTCGCAGCAGATCGCTGGCTCCAGCGAAGGGCACCTCCCGCTCGGGCTCGTAGCCACGGACCCGCAGCTTCGTCTCGATGCCGACTCGGGCGACGACCTCGGCGAGCAGCCGGCTCTTCCCACAACCCGGATCCCCGACCACCACCGCCGCGGCGGGACGGCCGTCGCGGACTGTGCGCTGCACCGCATCCAGGAGGGCTCCGAGTTCCTCGGTCCGGCCGACGAAGGGACTGACCGCAAGCATCGCTACGAGCCTCGCGCCGAACGCACCCCGCAGAAAGCGTCAATACGCTCGGCCACCCCAGCCTACGCCTACGTCCAGCGCCCGTCGACCCACGGGACGCCCATCGGCAGCGCGGTAGCCGTGCTGCTGCTCATCGAACGAGGAGAAGTTTCGTGAGGTGAAGCGCGCGAAGGAGCGCGCCACTGCGTCTTCCACGAAAAGCGGGAGCGAATATCGCGGCCGGGCAGACACCCGCCTGGGACGAACGGGAGGAGCATCGCGACCGCTTCGGCGCACGCCCGCTTACCTCAGCGGGTGCAGCAGCCGATGCCGCGCGCGGTTCCGCTCTCGGAGATCGTCCGAGGCAAGCGTCTCGTCCACCAGCACGAAGACGCTCGCTCGCGTTGCTTAACGGGAGCGAGCCTCGCGACGGCCGGTGCCGATCGTGATCCTGCCTGGATCCACATCGACCGACGGCGACACCCTCGCGATCGCGCGTGCGCTCCTGACGAGCCGCGAGCGGGATAGCGGGCGCCCGAGCGAGCATCACCGTCAGCAGACGCCGCGGATCAGGGCTGCAGGGAGGTGGTTGTTGCCGCCGCGGTTGTCTCCACCTCCAAGCTGGCGAAGCAGCTCGGGTCCCGGCCGCAGTCCGACCCCGCGGATCGCGTTGCGAGCTATGTCTTTTGGGCCGACCGCGACGCGGCGTAGGCGCCGCCCCGGCGAGCACCGCCGAAGACCGCGAGCGTCGACATCACGTTCGCGTCTGTGAGCTTGGCCGCCGCCGTTAGCTCCACCTTCGACCTCCGTCCCGCATCGCTACCGCACCCTGATCCGCTGCTTCTTGACGACCCGTGCGCGGTTGCCGGCCGCGTCGCGGACCCGGGCGATGGTCTTGACCCTGCGCGCCCGGGGCTCGTTGCCGAGCAGGCGGATGATTCGCTTGACGCGGCGGGGCTTCTTGCCGAGCCTGGCCCGCACCCGGCCCGTCTCGCCGGTCTCGATCGAGAAGCGGGCCGCGGCGAGCTTGACCCGGCGCAGCTTGCCCCCGAAGCGCACCTTGGCGCGGGTCTTTACCACGATCCTGCCTCGGCAGGGGCCGGAGGCTTCGGTGCGGGGGCAGGCGAGCCGCGCCACGAGCCGGCGCTTGCGGAGCGGCAGCCGCTTGCGCTTGATCCGGATCGCCACCGTGGTGTCGGTGGGGCTGCCGTCCGACGGGCTGCCCTCCGACGGGTTGCCGGGCGACGGACTCCGCCCGGCACGCGGGCTGGTATCGACGGTGAAGCCGCGGCTGGCCGGGGTCGGGTCGGTGTTGCCGGCCTGGTCGGTCGCCCGGGTCCGGAGAGCGTGCGCACCGTCGGGGAGCGGGCCGATCGCGTGCGGGGAGGAGCAGGGCTCAAAGCCCGCCCCGTCGAGCTCGCACTGGAAGCTCGAGCCGGGCTCGGAGGAGCCGAGCCCGAAGCTCGGCGCGGGGTCTGCGATCGTCCCGCCCGGGCCGGAGATCGTTGTCTCCGGCGGGGTTGTGTCGACCGTGAAGCTGCGGCTGGCCGGGGTCGGGTCGGCGTTGCCGGCCTCGTCGGTCGCCCGGGCCCGGAGGGTGTGCGCACCGTCGGCGAGCGGGCCGACCACGTGCGGGGAGGAGCAGGGCTCAAAGCCCGCCCGGTCGAGCTCGCACTCGAAGCTCGAGCCGGGCTCGGAGGAGCCGAGCCCGAAGCTCGGCTCGGGGTCGTTGGTCGGATCGGCCGGGCTCGAGATGATCGCCGTGTTCGGCGGCGTTGTGTCGAAGGCCTCGGCGTGGTAGCGGGCGAGCAGGAAGCGTCCGTCCCCGCTGCTCGTCTCCCCGGCGATCACGATCTTGCCGTCGTCCGGCAACGTCCCGGCGCCCTGGAGCGCGATCCCGCTGGCGGACTCGTCGCCGCCGATGCCGGTGATGACCCTGCCGGCGTCGCCGAACGTCGGATCCAGCGCGCCGCCGGGGAGGTAGCGGGCGATCGCGACGTTCCCGCCCCCCTCGGCCGTCCGGCCCGCGGCGACGATCTTGCCGTCGCCCTGGATCGCCACCGCCTCGGCTCGGTCGTTGCCCACACCGATGCTGGATGCGACCCTGCCGTCACCTCCGAAGCTCGTATCGAGCGAGCCGTTCGTGTTGTAGCGAGTGAGGGCGAACCCCCCGCCCGCCTCACCGGCGGCGACGATCTTGCCGTCGGGCTGAAGCGCGACCGCCCGGGCGCTCGCGTCCACGCCGGCGAACGTGGTCCTGAGCTTGCCGTCGCCGTCGAAGGTGATATCGAGGCTTCCGTCGAGGTTGTGGCGGGTCACGGCGAAGCGCAAGCGACAAGGGTCTCCGCACAGCGCCTGGCGGCCTACGGCCACGATTCGGCCATCGGGCTGGATCGCCACGGCTCTCGCCACGTCGTGGTCCGAGGGGCCTGATTCATCGCTGCTGTCGAAGTCGACCACCCGAATGCCGTTGCCATCGAAGCTCCGATCCAGGCTGCCGTCGGCGTTGTAGCGGGCGAGGGCAAACTCCAGGTCCCGCAAGCTGCCGACGAAGTTCTCGTCCTGAACCTGCCCCGCAGCAACGATCTTGCCGTCGTCCTGCAGTGCGACGTCATGGGCGATCGCGCCCCGGTTGATCGCAGTCGTGACGGTGCCGTCGCCACCGAAGCCCATGTCGATGGTGCCGAAGCCGAAATACCTGGCGAGGGCGAAGCGTGGCGCACCACCAGAGGGGGTCGTCGCGCCCGCGGCGACGATCTTGCCGAGCGGCGTGAACGCAACGGCATTGGCCCTGTCGTCCCCCCCGAAGTTGGTCGTCACGCGATCGAAGCGGAGCGAGCCGTCGAGGTTGTAGATCCCGAGCGCGAAGCGGCCGCCCCCGTCCCCGCCCACGGCTGCGATTCTGTTGTTCCGGATCGCGATGTCGGTGGCGAAGGCGCCTCCGAAGCTCGTGAACGCGGTGGTGACGATGCCGTCGCCCCCGAAGCTCGTGTCGCGGTCTCCCGGCTCGGCGTCGGCATGGGCAGGCGGGGCCCAGAACGACCCAAGCCCGAGAGCCACGATCACGGCGGTGGCCGCGACACTCGCGTACGTCAGCTTCCTTCGTGGCGGATTCGAGCTCGGGATGCCGGACGGCCGCGGCCTCCCCGCGGCCCAGCTGCTCGACGTCCGCACATCGGGTTCTCGTGCCGGCCCCCGGAACGTGGCCGCGTGTGCGCTCATCGCCGCGTGCTCGTCACGGTCCGGCCCAGCGCGACGTGCAAAGCGCGCTGGAAGGCATCCGGCTGGTCGCGGATCGGGTCGTCGGCGGCGTCGTCGATGACGTGCAGCGGCCAGCCGAAGCGCTGGCTCGCAGCCTCGGCGACGGCCAGTCGGTTCGCGCGGTCGTGCCGGCCCCAGATCAGCGTAGTGGCCACGGCGATCCGCTGCAGCTCCTCGGGCGCGATCCGCGGCAGGCCGAGCCGCCGCATGAGCCTCCCGGCCGCCTTCGCCTTCGGCTCGCGCGCGAGCGCGATGTTGTAGGACGCGAACGGCTCCCACTCGTCGTCCAGCCGCACGCGCAGCGAGTCGAGGTCGAACGCGCACTGGCGCATGAAGCGGTCGTAGCTGCGCTCGTTCGGCCTGGCCACAAAGCCGACCATGCCGAGCGCGAACCGCGGCGCGGGGCGGAAGCGGGCCAGACCGAGCGAGTCGACGAGCACCAGGGCGCTGAGCCGGTGGCCCGACTCGATCGCGAAGCGGGCGCCGATCGCCCCTCCGAGCACGTGCCCGACGAGCGCCGGGGGCGAGTCGCACGTGCGCTCGATCAGCTCACCCAGCCACGCCAGCACGCGGTCGGCGTCCAGGCCGGCGTCCGGTACGTCGGTGGCGTCGTGGGCGGGCAGGTCCGGTGCGATCACGCGATGGGTCTCGACCAGCCCGGGGATCACCCATCTCCAGTTCACCGCCGACTCGCCCGGCCCGTGCAGGAGCACGAGCGGCGGTCCGTCGCCGCCTTCCAGGACGCCCGTGGAGATCCCGGCCGGCGCGAGGCGCCGCTCCGTCACCGGCATCCCGGCCAGCAGCCGCCGGCGGGCGGCGGAGGACCCGCGCCCGGCGTGCTCGGCCCCGCGCACCGTCGTCGCTGCCTGCTGTGCGGTCATGTCGCTCCTCCTCCTGGGTTGGTCAGCTCGCCGCCGCGACCAGCGCGGCACCCGGCAGCTCGTAGCCACCGGCGCGCGCGAACGGGGAGAACGGCTGCTCGAGCATCGTCCTGATCGCCTTGCGCTCGTCCTCCGGGATCCCGCGAAGCGCCATCGCGATCGGACCGGCCGTGTCGGCGACGATGTCCAGGTACTCGCCGACGTCGGCGAAGACCGCGCTCACGGGCACCTCGCTCGCGCGCACCTCGGCGAAGCCCGCGTGCTCGAGCAGCGCCCGGGTGCGCCGCTCGTCCGCGAGGCTGAAGATGCCCGGCTGCTGCGGCTCGGGCGGCGGCACGTGGCCGCGCTCGACGAGCGCCTTGCCGACGACCGCGAAGAACGGGTTGCGCTCGGGAGCGCCCCACACCGCGAGCGCCAGGCGCCCGCCGGGCCGCAGCACGCGGCGCGTCTCGGCGAGCGCCGCGGCCGGGTCCGCCATCAGCATGTACCCGAACCGGCACAGCACGCCGTCGACGCTGTCCGTCGCGACCGGGATGCGCTCGGCGTCGATCACCCGGTAGTCCACGTGCTCGACGCCGAGTTCCGCTCCGCGGCGGCGGGCGGCTTCGAGCATCGCCGGCGAGATGTCGCTCGAGATCAGCCGGCCCTCGGCGCCGAGCATGCCCGCCGCCTCGAAGCCGGTGTCGCCGACGCCGGCCGCCAGCTCGAGCACCGTGTCGCCGGGGCGCGGCGCGAGCGCGTCGATCATCCACCGGCGGACGGGGGTCGAGATCTCCTCGATGAACCCTCGCCGGCGTTCCCACGTCGGCGCGATCGCCTCGGCGACCTCGTAGTTCATGGTGCGCAGCGCTTCGAGTCGCATGCCTGGGACCTCCGTTGCTGAGCCGTGCGTGCGGGCTGACGACGCTACGCCGGGCCGATCGCCGCCGCATCGCCGGAATTCACCAACTGCGGACGGTGGCCGCGTGGTCAGAACTGACCACGCGGCGCGTCAGGTGAGACCGTGCTCGAAGGCGTACGCGCTCGCCGCGGTTCGCGACGACACGCCGAGCTTGGCGAAGACGTTCTGGAGGTGGCGGGCGACCGTGTGCTCGCTGATCACGAGCTCCGCGGCGATCTCGCGGTTGGTCCTCCCGGCCGCGACGAGCCGCAGGACCTCGAGCTCGCGCTCGGTCAGCCCGTGGGCGACGCCGGCGGAGGGCGCGGCGGCGAGCCGGTCGATGCGGGCCGCGTCGGGCGTCGCGCCCAGCTGCTCGAAGGCATCGCGCGCCGCCTCAAGCTCGAGCGCTGCGGCGTCCTCGTCCCCGAGGCTCCGGCAGGCCAGCCCGACGAGCGCGCGCGTCCGCGCCGCGTCGTACGGGGCCCCGAGCTCCTGCCAGGCCTGCCAGGCGCGGCGCAGAGCGACGAGCGCCGCCGGGGCGTCGCCGCGAGCGTGCTCTACGGCGCCCCGGGCCCCGGCGGCCATCGCGTCAAGCAGCGGGCGGGCCAGCCCGGCGGCGATCTCCTCGAGCTCGGCGCAGGCGCCGTCCGCGTCGGCGACGTCGCGGCCGGCCAGCGCGATGTCGACGTAGGCGGGCAGCAGCCCCGCGCGTGCCGTCGGGTCGCGCGTCTCGGCCCTCGCTCGCCGGATCGAGGCGCTCGCCGCGTCGAGCCTGCCCTGCGCCAGGCGCAGGAGGGCCAGGCCGGGCTGGGGCTCGCGCCCGTACCGGCTCGCCTCCCGGAAGGCCTCCTCCGCCGCGGCCAGGTCTCCCCGCAGGCGATGGACCTCGCCCTGCCGGTACAGGGCCTCGGCGGCCGCCCCGCGGTTGTTCGCCTGCGCGCTGCGCTCGACGGCCCGCCGCGCCTCCGCGAGCGCGTCCGACCAGGCGCCGTCGAGCTGCATGATCTCGGCGCGGTGGAGCCGGCAGCGGCCGGTGAACGCCACCATCTCCGGCTGCTGTTCGCACCACAGGGTCAGGGCGGAGGTCCACTCCCGTGCCCGGGTCAGCTCGTACGCCTCGCGGCAGGCCAGGATGACGCCGCAGTAGACGATCCCCGTCACGATCGGCGACAGCTCCCCGGCGGTCGCGGCGAGCATCGCCTCGTCGAGCAGCGGCAGCCCGTCCTCCACGTTCCCCTCCCGCACCAGGACGTGCCCGTGCTCGTGCACGGTGAGGGCGAACAGGTCGCGATCGCCGAACCGCTCGGCGATCCCGGCGGCGTCCGCCGCGGTCTCGGCGGCCGCCTGCCAGTCGCCGGCGGCCTCGTGCCGGAACATCTCGGGAATCAGCAGGTAGCCGCGCTCGACGCAGTCGCGCTCCTCCCGCTCGAGCAGTCGCTGCGCGCGGGCGAGCCAGCCGCTCGCCCGGCCCATCTCGCCCAGCTGCACCAGATCGACGCCGATCCAGAACGCGTTGCGCGTGGCGCGCAGCGGCTCGCCGGCGTCCAGATGGGCGTGGTGACTGCGCTCGAGCGCGGCGAGGTAGTCGTCGTGCCGCCCGAGCATGTAGGCCGACGTGGCAAGCAGCTCGAGGTCCTTCGCCTGGAGCGGGTGCGCCCGGTCGGCGGCCGCGAGCGACTCGCGGGCCCTCTTCCACGCGTGATCCGCATACGCACGGCGCCCCGCCTCAAGCTCGGCGACATGGTCGACCACGGCAGGGGGATTATCACGCGAGCCAGCGAGCGATCGAGCGGCCGACCGAGAGCGTCCGGACGATCGCGACCCGCCGCGCCAGCTCCGGGCGGTCACCGCGCTCGCCTCGGTCGGTGGCAGAGGACCGCAGCGGGGGCTGGCAGCAACCGGCCGGGTTCTGGCGTACACCCCCGCTGTAGAGAGTGAAATCGGACATCTGGGGTCGCTACCGCTCTCGCACCGAAGCGGGCCCATCCCTCGTCTTGATCTAGGCTGCCGCAGAGGACGATATCCAGCCATCCGCCGGCGCGCGATCGGCCCCGCTTCGCTCCTGCATCCGCGGAGACGCGGCAGTCACGCCGTCGTTGCCGCGTTCCGTCGGTGCCCGCACCTGACGGCACCTTGCAGGACCACGGAGGGCGCGGCTGAGTTCGAACCGGCGACCTCTCGCGTGTCAGACGAGACGACGCGGCGCGGCCACGCGTTTCTGATGGGCGGAACAACCAGACAAGCCGACGCTCCGGCCAGTCGCGACTCCGGCGACTTCACGGCAAAGTGCCTGCTAAATGCGGACCTTTTGACCTTTTTGGATGGGCGCGGCTGGTTTCGAACCAGCGTCCTCTCGCGTGTGAAGCGCGATCAACGGGTGGCCGATCAGCCGCCCGAGCAGGGCCGTTTGTCCGTTTGTTCTGATTTGCAGCCGTTTCCGTCTGGAGCGCCGCGGCTGGGACGAAGCCGCAATTTGCGGGGATTCCCGTCGGTTGGGCACTGGTGCCCAAACGCCGCTCTAGACGACGCGAGAGGCCACTGCCGACGCCGCCTGCGAGCACCAGGCGCGTCGTATGACCGCCAGTCCATACCGCCGGATAAGCGAGCGCTGGCGGCGCCGGCAGCGCAGCGAGCGTCTCGGCCGGCAGCCGTCGAGCTGCGTGCCAGTACTCGGCACCGGCTCGTTGCCGGCGACAAGGCGCGCGACTGGTTCACGCGCATGGGGGATCGCTGTGGTCGCGATCCAGCTCGAGCCCGCGAGCTGGAGAATCTAGCTGCGCTTGCGCAGTATCGCGCGCAGGTCGGCCAACGGCCCGAGGTGCCGCAGCTTGTCCGGGTTGACGATCGCGCTCACGCCCTGGATCTGGCCGTCCGCGACGTCGAGGATCATCACGGCGATCAGCCTGCCCTCGCGGTCGAAGAACAGCGCACCTGGTTGCCCGTTGATTTCCTCGCGGCGCGTGGTGAGGTCGCCGACGCGCCGCCACGCCATCAGTAGCGTGCGCGCGACTCTGGCGC
>JBOGYU010000045.1:0-17118 GCA_050696935.1 Solirubrobacteraceae bacterium
AGTCGGTAGTTCACTCACAACGTGCGACCTCGCGTCGCACGACGAGATCCAGGCGTCCGCCGGCGCGCGACCGCCTCCGACGCCGCTATTGCATCTGCGAACCAGCAGCAGCGGCGCCTTCGCCGCCTGCCCACCGGCGGCGGCCGCCGCGCCACGGTACGCAGCCGTTTACGTGACGCTGCGTGCCGCGCTCTCGCCGGCGAGCCGCGCGGCGCCCGCCGATACGGCGGCCATGCTCGTTCGCAGGCCCAGACTCATGGCAACATCCGTGGCAACATCCAGATCGTCCATTACGTCCAGATCGTCCACACGCCCGGACGATCTGGACGATATGGACGCATTGGACGGATATGACAGTCGGGTTACCAGGTTGAGGGCCTGGTCCAGGCTAACTGGGTGGAGGTTCGAGTCCTCTTCGGCGCATCGAAAGGCCCCGCGCTGCGGGGCCTTCGCGTTGTCGACGGTGTACCCGCGGGCGGCTCCTCAGCGCGGTGACAACACCAGTGGAAGGACGAGCTGTGCAGTCGCTGCCGGGTCCTCGCCGAGCTCGGGCTCAAGATCCACGCCGAGGGCCGCGACCGCGTTCATGCGGCGCAAGAGCGGACGAGGCTCAGGTTCCGCTTGCGGTCAGCAGCGCGCATGGGACTCGCGAGCCCAGGGGGGAGCGACTCGACCCCACGTTGGCTGACCCCTCCCCGTCACGACTAGCGTCTCGCCACGATGACCAGCCGCGTGTCGGTCGCGAAGGTCCCCCCGTCGAGGTCGCCGTAGCACTTCGCCTCTACGAATCCTGCCCGCGGTCAGCATGGTGACGAGCTCCGTCGCCGTGTAGACGCGGACCGAGAACGAGCGTGACTCGCGCTCGCCCGTGTTGTCGATCAGCGTCTGTGTCGTCTGCGTCACGCCGGAGCCGGCGTCGAACGTTCGCTGCTCGACCAGCAACCGCCCCTCTCCGAGCGGACGCCAGTCCTGCTCGCGGAACTCGCCCACAAGCAGATCGCGATGCGTGGTCTCGATCACGAGGCGAGCGCCCGGGCGCAGGACGCGGCCGATCTCGCCCAGCACCTTCGTGTCCTGCTCGTCCCCGAGGTAGCCGAGCGACGTGAAGAGGTTGACCGCGGCATCGAAGCTCTCGTCCACGAAGGGAAGCTCGCGGTAGTCGGCCCAGACAAGCTTTGCCATCGCTCGCCGCCTGTCCCGCCGCCGCGCCTCGGCGAGCAGCGACTGCGAGCGATCGATACCGACGACGCGATAGTTCGCGCGCGCGAGCGGCACCGAGTGACGGCCGAACCCGCAGGGGACGTCGAGCAGCTCGCCGCCGGCAGGGCAGCCGGCGAGGCGCGCCGCGGCCAGCGCCTGCGCCTCCGCCTCGGCCCCGCGCTCGTCATCGGCGTACGCGCGCAGATAGAAGTCGCTGAATAACGCGTCCCACGTCTCAGGCGGGCTAGGGCTCGGCTCTCCACGCGGCCCGAGTCTATGCCGCCGACAACGAGCGCCATCGACGCCGGCATCCAGGTCGCAGCCCCTGTCGATCTGTTGCGGCAGCCGGGGCAGGTATCCATCGTGATCCGCCGGCTTGGGTAGTGTTGCGCCCATGGCCAGCGCGCGTCCGGTCCTCGTCGCGCCGGACTCGTTCAAGGGTACGTTCAGCGCCGTGGAGGTGGCTCGGGCCCTGGGGCGCGGGCTGGAGCGGGGCGGTGTGCCGTCCGACCTCTGCCCCGTGGCGGACGGCGGCGAAGGGACGGTCGAGGTGCTGCTGGCAGCGCTGGGCGGGCGGATGGTCCACGTGCCGGTGCATGATCCGCTCGGCCGGTCGGTGGAGGCGGCCTTCGCGCTGCTCGGCGTGGACGGGCGCCGCGCGCTGCTCGAGATGGCCGCAGCGAGCGGCCTCGGCCTCGTAGCGGAGTACGAGCGCAATCCGTGGGCCGCCACGACGTACGGGACCGGCGAGTTGATCGGCGCGGCCGTCGATGCGGGAGCGCGCGAAGTGCTGGTGGCCGGCGGCGGCTCGGCGACCGTCGACGGCGGCCGCGGCGCGCTGGAGGCGATCGTGGAGCGCGGCGGCCTCGGCGGCGCGCGCGTCGTCGTCCTCAGCGACGTCCGGACACCCTGGGAGCGCAGTGCCGAGATCTACGGGCCGCAGAAGGGCGCCGACCCGGCGATGGTGCGGCGTCTGACCGCGCGGCTCGACGCCCTCGCGGCCGCGCTTCCGCGCGACCCGCGCGGCGTGCCGATGACCGGCGCGGCCGGGGGGCTCTCAGGAGGTCTGTGGGCCGCGCTCGACGCCGCGCTCGAGCCCGGTGCGCCCTACGTGCTGGATGCCGTCGGCTTCGACGCCCGGCTGGGGGCAGCCCGCGCGGTCGTCGTGGGCGAGGGTCGGATCGACGCGCAGAGCGCCATGGGAAAGATCGTCGGCGAGATCGCCGGCCGCGCGCTCGCGGCCGGAGTGCCGCTGCACGCCGTCGTGGGTCGCAACGAGCTCGACCCCGCCGCGGCGGAGAGCATCGGGCTGCGCTCGGTGACCGAGGCGACGGACCTCGCCGAGCTCGAGGCAACCGGGGAGCGGCTCGCCGCCGTGCTGGCCAGTGGCGCTGTCGGTGCCGAGGCGGGGCCGGCGAATCGCCGCCCCCGGTGATGCCGTCCGCTCAGGCCGGCGCCTGATCGGCGCGCGACGCGCCGCCCGCCGGCCGCGCCGGCTCCGGCGTGCGCTCCACCGTCCCCTCGATGAGCCCGTACGGCTCGGTCGTCGCGTGGAAGATCTCGTTCGCGTTCTCGAGCCCGAATCGCGACAGGTCGTACAACAGGTGGTGCTTGTTCGGCAGCGACAGCCGGATGTGCTCGATCTGCGGGTGCGCCTCGAGCACCGCCTCGCCCATCAGATAGAGGGTCTGCTGCACCGACCGGCTGTAGTGGCCGGCGAACGTCCCCAGCAGCACCTGCCGCACGCCCGCCCACGTCGCGCCGAACTCGACGTCTGCGTCGCGGTACGACCACGTCGCGCTGACCGCGGTGGCGAGGATGCGCTCGGCGGTCTCCGGGAGCGTGGTGTACCGGTCGTGCAGGTAGCCCTCCCACCCGGACTCGGTCGTCTTGAGCACGAGCAGATCCTCGATGCCGGCCTCGATGGCGGTCTCGCCGCCGTCGCCGGTCACGGTCGCTGTGCGGTTGCCGCCGCTCCCGCGCTGGAACGCGTGCTCGTGCGGTCGACCGACGACGACGAGGCGGTCCCAGGGGTGCTCGACGAGCCGCACGCGCGCGCGGGTGGTGAGCGGGCCGGCCTCGACGAAGCGGGCCACGAGCGCCACGCCGAAGGCCTCGATGTCGTCGAGCGGGTGGTCTTTGGCGAGCGCGTAAACCGTGTTGCGCATCGTGTCCGTGGCCAGCAGGTCGGTGTTGTCGCCGGCGACGTGAGCGGCCTCGAACTCGCCCTCCAGGGCGACGTCGACCGTGACGTCGCGCAGCTCGTGCCGGCCCGGCTTGCGCGTGACCTTGACCAGCCGGACATCGGACTTCCCGTAGTTGTTCGCGCCCAGGACGATGGACATGGCGATCAGCTCCCTCGGTATGTGCTGTATCCAAATGGGTTGAGCAGCAGCGGGACGTGGTAGTGGCCCGCGCCGTCGTCAACGGTGAAGACGACGGAGATCTCGGGGTAGAAGGCGTACTGGCCGCTCGCCTCGAAGTAGGGCCCGGTGCCGAAGGTCAGCCGGTAGCGGCCCGCGGCGAGCGGCGCGCCGGCGGGCGCTAGCTCACGTACGCGGCCGTCGGCGTCGGTCGACCCGCGGCCGACGGGCTCCCAGCCATCGCCGGACGCCGCCGCCCGCTCCAGCCGGACGGGCACGCCCTCCGCGGGGAGGCCGCGCGAGGTGTCGAGGACGTGGCTCGTGATCGCGCTCATCCTGTGTCGTCGCTCACGAGGTCCTGCAGCCGCAGGTGGGCGATCTTGGTGATCTCGCCCAGGGCCGTGGCGATCTCCTGCTCGAGCGATCGCTCCACGCGCGCGCGACCCCACGAGAGGATGGAGTCCTTCGTATGCTCGCGCACGCAGATGACGAGCGGGAACCCGAACCGCTCGCGGTAGTCGCGGTTGAGTCTGGTCAGCTCCGAGTGCTCGGAGGCCGACAGCCGGTCCAGCCCGGCGGATGCCTGCTCACGGCTGGACTCGTCGGTGAGCTCGCCCTCTTCCGCTTCCCGCCCCGCCAGCTCGGGATGCGCACCGATGAGCGCGAGCTGCCGCTCGCGAGGGCCGGCCCGCATCGCGTCCTCGAACGCGGCATGCAGCGCGGGCACGCCGGCGAACGGCCGGTGCCGCCACGCCGCCCGCGCCACCCATGGGGAATGCTCGAACAGCGCGCCGAGCGCAGTCACGAACGCCTCCTCGTCCATGGCGTTGACCTCGGAAAGGCTGAGCGGGGGCGCCGCCGCCGGCACCCCCGCACCGCCCGGCTGGACCGAGCCGGCCACTGCGTCAGGCCCCCGCCGGGCGCTGGCCGGTGTCGTCAGCGGCGCCCAGCAGCGTCCCGGCGTCGCCGTTGCCGGTCCCCGCGTGCGGCCGCTCGACCACCTGCGCCGGCGTGACCGGCGGGGCCTCCATCCGCTCCTCCACCAGGTCGTCCAGGCGGAGGTTGGCGATCTTCGCGATCTCCACGATTGCCGCCGCCTGCTCCTGCATCGGCGTGTTCTCCAGCCGGCGCTCGAAGGCCTCGAAGATCGTCTCCTTGGTGTGCTCGCGCACGCACACGATGAACGGGAAGCCGAACTTCCTGCGGTAGGCCTCGTTGAGCCGGTCGAAGCGCTCGTACTCCTCGGGCGTCAGCCGGTTGAGGCCCGCCGAGGCCTGATCGCGTGTGGACTCGGGCCCGAGCGCCATCCTCGCGGCCAGGTCGGGGTAGGACCGGATGAGCTCGAGTTGGAGCCCGGGCGCCGCCTCGAACAGCTCCGTGTGGAACGCGTGGCGCAGCGAATAGAGGCTGTCGAACGGCCGGCGGCGCGCCGCCTGCTCGGCGATCCACGGAGGGCCCTGGAACAGCGGTCCGAACGTCGCGACGAACTCCGCGTCCGTGAGGCGGTTGACCTGCGGGATCGTGAGCCGCTCGTGCACCGGGAGCGTCGGCTCGACCGCGTCGACCAGGTTGCGCTTGCCGCCCAGGATGTTCAGGCCCAGGTTGAGCACGATCGCCGACAGAGCGCCCATCGTGATCCCGCTCGCGATGATCGTCTCCACATCGGGGCCGAAGTTCGCGTAGAACGTCGGGAAGGCGACCGGGATCAGCGCGAGGCCGAGGCTGACCGCGACGATCATCACGTTGCGGTCGTCGCGGAAGTCGACGCGCGACAGCGTCTGGATGCCGATCACGGCCACGGTGCCGAACATCACGAGCGCGGCGCCGCCGAGCACCGCGGATGGGATCGCCGCCACGATCGCGCCGATCTTCGGGAACAGCCCCAGCACGATCATGATCGCGCCCGCGGCCGCCACCACCCAGCGGCTCTTGATCCGCGTCAGGCGGACGAGGCCGACGTTCTCGGCGAACGCGGTGTAGGGGAAGGAGTTGAGGATCCCGCCGAGCGTGGTCGCCAGGCCGTCGCCCCGGATGGCGCGCGCGATGTCGTTGCGGCGGATCGGCTTGTCGACGATCTCGCCGGTCGCGAACACGTCGCCGGTGGTCTCCACCGCGGTGATGAACATGACGATCAGCATCGAGACGATCGCGGCGACCCCGAACGTCGGCAGCCCGAAGTGGAAGGGCGTCGTGATGCCCAGCGCGTCGGCGTCGCCCACGCCGCTGAAGTCCACGATCCCGGCGATGGCGGCCACGACTGTGCCGAACACGAGCCCCAGCAGGACGGCAACCGTGGCCAGGAAGCGCCCGCGGAAGAACCGCTGCAGCACGATGATGAACAGGAGCGTGAGGCCGGCGAGCTCGAGATTCTCGAAGCTGCCGAAGTCCGCGGCGGTCGTGTCCCCGCCGCCGGCCTGCTGGGCGGCCACCGGCAGCAGGGCGACGCCGATGACGAGGATCACGGTGCCCGTCACGACCGGGGGGAACAGCCGCAGCAGGCGGCTGAAGTAGGGCGCGGCCAGGAAGGTGACGGCTCCGGCGACGATCACCGCGCCGTAGATGGCCAGCAGCCCGTCGACGCCGCCGCCGGCGGAGGTGCCGATGGCGATCATCGGGGCGACCGCGGTGAAGGTCACCCCCTGCAACAGCGGAAGCCGGACGCCCACCTTCCAGAAGCCCACCGCCTGGATGATCGACGCGATGCCGCAGGTGAACAGGTCGGCCTGGATGAGGTAGACCAGATCCTCCCCGCGAATGCCGATGGCGGCGGCCAGCAGGATCGGCACGATGACCGCTCCCGCGTAGAACGCGAGCACGTGCTGGAAGCCGTAGACCGCCAGCCGGCCGGGTTGGAGCACCTCGTCGACGGGGTGCACAGGCTGCTCGCGCCGCGGCGCGGCAGCTGCTGCGACTGCCATGGTGATTCCTCTCCTCGTGGTTACTGGTGGCCGAAGCGCCGCGCGTCCGCCGCGGCCTCGACCTTGACCTGCACGATGTGCGCCCCGGCGTCCAGCGAGGCTTCGATGACCTTCAGCGCGGCATGCAGCACCTCCGCTCGGTCCCCGGCGAGCAGCGTGCTTCCGGGGCCGGACTCGTGCGCCAGGCCGGATTCTCCGGCCGCCTGCGCGGCGGCCTCGATCTGCGCCCGGGGCGGCTGCTCGCCGTCCCACGACGGCACGACGGTCAGCTCGGCGCTGACCTGCGCGCGGTGATATCCGGGCATCTCTTTCACCCTTCCTGCGGGCGGTGCGGCACCGCGGTGGGGCCGCGGCTCCCGGGCTGCGGCGGGCGTGCCAGCCCGGCATCGATGCCGACGATGTGCTCGGGCCGGACCGGGATGCGTGCGAGCGCACGCCCGGTCGCGGCGCGCAGCGCGGCCGCGACGGCCGGCGGCGTCGAGATGTTGGGGGGCTCGCCGACGCCCTTGAGCCCGTAGGGCGCCTCGGGATCGGCGTGCTCGAGGATCTCCATGCGCACCGGCGGCATGTCGAGCACCGTCGGCAGCAGGTAGTCGGTGAACGACGCGTTCAGCACCTTGCCTTCCTGCACCTGGATCTCCTCGAGGAGGGCGAGCCCGAGACCCTGTGCCGTGCCGCCCTCGATCTGACCCTGCAGCGCCTGCGGGTTCATGGCCTTCCCGACTTCCTGCGTGGTGGCCAGCTCGACGACGCGCACGAGCCCGAGGTCGCAATCGACGTCCACCACGGCCCGGTGGGCGGAGAACGCGAACTGCAGATGCGCGTCGCCCTGTCCGTTGTCGTCGAGCGCGAACGTCTCCCGGTGGTGCCACTCGACGGTCTCCTCGATCGCCTCGCCGTCCTCGAGCACCTCGGGGACGGCCGCGCCGGCGGGGAGGCCGCGCTCGGCGGCGAGCGCCACGAGCCGCTCCCGGACTGCCTCGCACGCGGCCTTGACCGCGCCGCCGGTCACGTACGTCTGGCGGGACGCCGAGCTGGAGCCCGCGGAGCCCACGGCCGTGTCGGCGGTCAGCACCGCGACGCGCTCCACGCCCAGCTCGGTCCGCGCGATCTGCGCCTGCACGGTCACCAGCCCCTGGCCGACCTCGGCGGCCGCGGTGTGGACCTCGACCAACGGCTCGCCGCCGTCGATCGACAGCCGCACGCGCGCCGTCGAGTAGTCGTCGAAGCCCTCGGAGAACCCGACGTTCTTGAACCCGACGCCGTAGCCGACGCCCCGGCGCACGCCCTCGCCGTGCGTGGTGTTCGACACGCCGCCCGGGAGCTCGCGCAGGTCGCGCGCCGCCGCCACTCCCGGCGCCGCGGGCATCGGCATCGCCCGCACGCGCTCGAGCAGCTCGGCCACCGGCGCCGGCTCGGGGACGACCTGGCCGGTCGGCATGCGGTGGCCGGGTGCCATCGCGTTGCGGATGCGCAGCTCGACGGGATCGATCCCCAGCGCCGTGGCGAGCCTGTCCATCTGCGACTCGTGGCCGAACGCCACCTGTACGGCGCCGAAGCCGCGCATTGCGCCGCAGGGGGGGTTGTTGGTGTAGGTCACGTACGAGTCGACGCGGGCGTTGGGCACGTCGTAGGGCCCGCACGCGAAGCAGGCAGCGTTCGAGCACACCGCCGTCGAGCTCGACGCGTAGGCGCCGCCGTCGAGCACGATGCGCACCCGCACGTAGACGAGCCGGCCGTCGCGGGTTGCTCCGTGCTCGTAGTGCATCCGGCACGGGTGCCGGTGGACGTGCCCGAAGAACGACTCCTCCCGGTCGTAGACCATCTTCACGGGCCGCCGGGTGTGCAGGGCCAGCATGCAGGCGTGGATCTGCATCGCGAGGTCCTCGCGGCCGCCGAACGCGCCGCCCACGCCGCCGAGGACGAGCCGCACCTTCTCCGGCGGCAGGTCGAGGCTCTCGGCCACCTGGTCGCGGTCGACGTGCAGCCACTGGGTCGCGATGTAGAGGTCCACGCCCCCGTCGCCGTCCGGCACCGCCAGTCCGGACTCGGGGCCGAGGAAGGCCTGATCCTGCATACCGACCTCGTAGTCGCCCTCGACGACGACGTCGGCGGTGGCCTCGGGGTCGCCGTGGTTGATCCGCACGTGGCGCAGGATGTTGCCCGACAGGTGCAGCCGCGGCGCGTCCGGCGCCATCGCGCGCTCGGCGTCGCAGAGCGGCTCGAGCACCTCGTACTCGACCTCGATCGCGTCCAGGGCCCGGCGCGCGGTCTCGGGATGATCGGCCGCCACGATCGCGATCGCCTCGCCCTGGTAGCGGACGTGGCCCCAGGCCAGCACTGGCTGATCGGGGATCTCCATCCCGTAGACCTTGCGACCGGGGACGTCCTCGTGCGTGAGCACGGCGTGCACGCCCGGCATGGCCAGTGCGCGCGAGATGTCGATCGACCAGATGTCGGCGCGCGGGTGGGGGCTGCGGAGCGTCGCGCCCCAGAGCATGCCGTCCATCCGCATGTCCGAGGAGTACTCGAACTCGCCCTTGACCTTCGGGACGCCGTCGACGCGCGTCGTCGTGATGCCGACCTCGTTCGGCCGCTGGACCGGCGCCGCCGGGCGCTCGCGGGTTGGCGCCGCGGGAACGCTCATGACCCACCCTCCCCCAGCCGCTCGCCGGCGAGGCGCACCGCGTCGAGGATCTTCTCGTAGCCCGTGCAGCGGCAGAGGTTGCCGGCCAGGGCCTCGCGGATCTCCGGGTCGCTGGGACGCGGATTGCGCTGCAGCAAGTCGTGGCTGGCCACCACGAGGCCCGGCGTGCAGAAGCCGCACTGCACGCCCCCGGCCTCCACGAATGCCCGCTGGACCTCGTGCATGCCGTCGCCGCCCGCCAGTCCCTCCACAGTGACCACCTCGCGGCCCTCGGCCTGGGCGGCCAGCACGAGGCACGAGCAGGCGAGCGTGCCGTCGAGGTAGACCGAGCAGGAGCCGCATTCGCCCTGCTCGCACGCGTTCTTGGAGCCGGGCAGGCCGAGCCGCTCGCGCAGCGCGTAGAGCAGGCTCTCGCCCTCCCACACGCCGTCGACCTCGCGGCGCTCGCCGTTGATCGTGCAGGTCAGGCGCATCAGGCTCCCTCCTCCCGGTACTGGCTCCAGGCCCAGGCAAGGGTGCGGCGGCCGAGCACGCGCAGGGCGTGGCGGCGGTAGTCGGCCGTGCCGCGCACGTCGTTGATCGGCCGCGCCGCGAGCTCGACGAGCTCGCCGAAGCGGGTCAGCGCCGCGTCGGCGATCGGCGCCCGCGACTCCCACAGGCCGTGCTCGTCGAGCACCCCGGCGATAAAGCCCTCGGAGTCGGCGGCGCGGATCGGCGTCGGCCCCGCGGAGCCGATGCATGCGGCCACTGCCCGCTGCTCGGGCGAAATGGTCAGCGCCAAGGAGCAGACGGCGATCACCATCGCGTTGCGCGTGCCGATCTTCGCGAACTGCTGCGGCCCGTCGGCGGGCGCGACGTGGAAGGCGACGATCAGCTCGGCGGGGCGCAGGCAGTTGCGCTTGGGGCCGGTGATGAAGTCCCGGATGGCGATCCGGCGGGTACCGGTGGTCGAGGCGACCTCCACCTCGGCGTCGGCCGCGTACAGCGGCGGCAGCCCGTCGCCGGCCGGCGACGAGGTGCCGAGGTTGCCGCCCACGGTGCCGCGGTTGCGGATCTGCGGGGAGCCGACGGTGCGCGACGCGATCGCCAGCCCGGGGAGGCGGTCCCCCAGCTCGGCGATCAGGCGTGTGTAGGTGACGCCCGCGCCCACGCGCAGCCGCCCGTCGTCCGGCCCCCACTCGCCGAGCTCAGGCACCCGCGTGAGATCCAGGATCGCGGGGGGCCGGATGCGGTCGAAGTTCAGCTCGACCATCAGGTCGGTCCCGCCGGCGATCGGCTTCGCCTCGGGATGCGCGGCCTTGAGCTCGAGTGCCTCGCTCCAGGTGTCCGGTTGGAGGATCTCCATGGTTGCTCCTAGTCGCGTTCGGGCAGGGCGCCGACGACCTCGCCGGCGCGCTCGGCCGTCCCGTCGATGACGGGCTCGTACTCGTTGATGCGGTCGATGCGGACGCCCATCGCCGCGTCAGTCTCGCGCTCGGTGATGATCTCCACCAGCACGGGCACGCGGTGCTCGTCGCTGGCGCCGATCGCCCACTCGATCGCCGGGGCGATGTCGTCGGGGGCGGTCACGCGGCGGCCGAGCGCTCCCATCGCCTCCATGACGGCCACGTGGTCGATGCCGAGCGCGCCGTTCGGCCCTTCGTACGCGAGGTCGACCGCGTAGTTCTCGTCGTAGCCGTACTTCTCCGCCTGGCGGATCAGGCCCATGTAGCCGTTGTTGAGCATCAGCAGCACGAACGGGACTCGGTACTGGACGGCGACCGCGATCTCCTCCATCAGGAACTGGAAGGAGTAGTCGCCGACGATCCCGACGATGAGCTTGTCGGGGGCGCCCAGCTTGGCGCCGATGCAGGCCGGCACCTCCCATCCGAGCGGTCCCGCCTGGCCGCAGCAGATGTAGTGGCGCGGCTTGTAGGTCTTCTGGAACTGGCCGCTGAAGATCTGGTAGAGGCCGATCGCGGTGAGGAAGACGGTGTCCTCGTCGAAGACCTCGTTGACCTCCTTGTACACGCGCTGGGGCTTGACCGGGACGTCGTCGAAGTCCATCTTGCGCAGCAGCGTCGAGCGCAGCTCGCCCACGCGCTCGACCCAGGGACCGGGCTCGCGGGCCGGCGTCATGTCCCGCGCCACCTCTGTCAGCGCCTCGAGCGCGAGCCGCGCGTCGGAGACGATTCCGAGGTCGGGCGGGAAGACGCGCCCGATCTGGTAGGGCTCGATGTCGATCTGGACGAAGGTGCGGTCGCCGCGGTACACGCTCAGCTCGCCCGTGTGGCGGTCGGCGAACCGCGCTCCCACGGCGAGGACGAGGTCGCTCTCGAGGAAGAGCCGGTTGGCGTAGCGCTGGCTCGTCTGGATCCCGACGATGCCGGCGTAGAGCGGGTGGTCCTCGCGGATCGCGCCCTTGCCCATGTAGGTCGGCGTCACCGGCACCTGCAGGTACTCGGCGAGCTCCATGAGCGCCGGCGCGGCCTCGGCCAGGATGACGCCTCCCCCGGGCATGATCATCGGCCGCTCGGCCTGCAGCAGCATCGCCATGGCCTGACGGATGGCCGCCGGGTTTGGCGCCGGCTTCTCGTAGGGCAGAGCCCGGTCCCAGTCGGGGTCCCAGTCGATCTCGGGCCCCTTCTGGATGTTGAGCGGCAGGTCGATGAGCACGGGGCCGGGGCGGCCTTCCTGGGCGATGCGGAAGGCCTGCCGGAACACCCAGGGCATCTGGGCGGTCTCCTTGACCTGGATCGCCCACTTGCAGACCGGCTTGGCGATCTCCACGATGTCGACGGCCTGGAAGGCCTCCTTGTGGAGCACGTCGGTCGGCGCTTGGCCGGTGATGCAGATCATCGGGATCGAGTCCGCCATCGCGGTGTAGAGCCCGGTGATCATGTTCGTCCCGGCGGGTCCGGAGGTGCCGATGTTCACGCCCACGTTGCCGGTCACGCGCGCGTAGCCGTCGGCGGCGTGCGTGCCGCCCTCCTCGTGGCGCACGGACAGGTGCCGGATCCGCTCTGATTTGGCCAGTGCCTTGTAGAGCGGGAGGATGGCCGCGCCCGGGACGCCGAAGACGATCTCGACGCCCTCGCTCTCCATCACCTTCACGACCGCGTCCATCACGTTCATCTTGGGCATGTTCTCTCCGGTGTCGCGTCAGGCCGGCGCGCCGCTGACCGCGGAGGCGCCGATGGTGTGCTGGGCCAGGTCTTCGATGAAGGTCAGCAGCGCGGAGTGGTCGCGGTCGCCCCGGCCGCGAGCCCGCAGGGCCTGGAGCATCTCGCCGACCGCGGCGGTGACCGGCAGCGCGACGCCGTACTCGCGCCCGGCGGCCAGGGCGATGCCGAGGTCCTTGTGGTGCAGGTCGATCCGGAAGCCGGGCTCGAAGTCGTGCTCGAGGAAGTTGCGCCCGCGCAGCTCCATCACCCGGTTGGCGGCGAGGCCGCCCGAGAGCACGCGGATGATCACCTCGGGATCGACGCCCGCCTTGGAGCCGAGCACCAGCGCCTCGCTGACCGCCTCGATGGTGAGCGCCACCACGATCTGGTTGCAGGCCTTGACGACCTGGCCGGCGCCGGTGGGGCCGACGTGCACGATCGTCCGCCCCATCGCCTCCAGCAGCGGGCGAGCGCGCTCGAACTCCTGCTCGCCGCCGCCGGCCATGATCGACAGCGTCGCCTCGCGGGCGCCGACGTCGCCGCCGCTCACCGGTGCGTCGACGTAGCCCACGCGGTTCTCGGCGGCGCGCCGCGCCAGCTCCCTGGTGACGACCGGCGAGATCGTGCTCATGTCGACGATGAGCGAGCCCGGCACGGCGCCGGCGAGCACGCCGTCCTCGCCGCCGACCACCTCGGCGACCTGCGGGGAGTCCGGCAGCATCGTGATGGTCACGCCGGAGGCCTGCGCGACCTCGCGCGGGCTGCCCGCGGCGACGGCGCCGGCGGCGACGAGCTCGTCGACGCTCGGGCGCGTCCGGCTGTGGACGACGAGGTCGTGGCCGGCGGCGAGAAGGTTGCGGGCCATGGGCTTGCCCATGACGCCGAGGCCGATGAAGCCGATGCGCTCTGCAGCCATCACGCCTCCTACAGGACGAGCTGGTCGACGGCGACGACGCCCGCGCGATCCGCCGGGAGCCAGCCGAAGCTCTCCTCGGTGGTGGCGGTCGTCGGGTTGTACTCGAGGCCGATCCACCCGTCGTAGCCCAGCGCCTCGATGGCGTCGAGCACGAACGGGTAGTTGATCTCGCCTGTGCCGGGCTCGCCGCGGCCGGGCGAGTCAGCCACCTGGATGTGGGCGATCCGCGGCGCGAACTCCGTGAGGGTCGCGACGAGGTTCCCCTCCATGCGCTGCATGTGGTACGCGTCGTACTGGAGGCGCAGGTTCGGCCGGTCCACGGCGGTCACGAAGCGTGCGGCCTCGCGCGTGGTCGGCACCAGATAGGGGCCGTTCTCGAACGTGTTGACCGCCTCGACCAGGATCTCCGCGCCGAGCGGCGCCGCCTGGTCGGCGGCCCACGCCACGTTCTCCGCGGCCAGCCGCAGCTGCGCATCGCGCTCGCCGGGGGAGCGCTCGAGGCCGACCAGCGCGTTCAGCCGCCGGCACCCGATCCGCTCGGCCAGCTCGAGCGCGACGGGCACGTTGTCCCGGAAGCGATGCGCTCGGTCCGGGTCGCTGAGCAGACCGCGGTCGCCGGCCGGCATGTCGCCGGCGTCGAAGTTGAACAGCACCACCTCGAGCCCCGCGGCGGCGATCGCCGCCTCGACCTCGTCGAGCGGCTCGCCCGGCCACCAGAACTCCACCCCGCCGAACCCCGCCCCCGCGGCACGAGCGAAGCGCTCGAGGAACGGCACCTCCTTGAACAGGATCGACAGGTTCGCGCAGAACCTCATCGCGCCACCCGCGGGACATCACGCCGGCGAGGCGGCGTCCGCGCCGCGCGCAGCTCGCGCGCGACCGCGATGCCCCGGTCCCGGGCTCGCAACGTGTCCCGGACGCGAGTTGTAAAGAATTCCGAATTACGGAACTGTAGTTTCATCACGTTCCAAAGGTAGCCGGAGTTGGTCGTTGCTGTCAAGGGTTCTTCGATCCGATTTGAGTGACGGACACAAGGAGGACGCCGGTTCCGTAAGCTGGAACTCCCATGGGACGCTCCAACGCCACCTCGGATGGGAAGGTCCAGTCGGTCGTTCGCGCCCTCGCCGTGCTGGAGGCGGTCGCCGAGGAGGACGAGGCGGGACTGGTCGACATCGCCGAGCGCACCGGTCTGCAGCGCAGCACGACGCATCGGCTGCTGAGCACGCTGGTCGAGGCGGGCTACGTGGTCCAGGACCGGCGCAACACCCGCTACCGGCTCAGCCACAAGGTGGTCGTGCTGGCCGGCGGGCCGCGGCAGCGCACCAACCGCCTGCGCGCGGCGGCGCGCCCGCACCTCGACGCCGTGCGCGATCGGCTCGACGAGACGACGAACCTCGTCGTGCTCGAGGGCTTCAGCGTCGTCTACATCGATCAGGCGGCAAGCTCGCGCGCCGTACGCATGTTCACGGAGATCGGCCGTCAGGTGCCGGCCTACTCGTCCGGCGCGGGCAAGGCGATCCTCGCCCACCGTCCGGCGGGCGAGATCCGGGACCTGCTCGCAGACGAGCCGTTTCCGGCCACGACGCCGCACACGCTGACCACCGCCGCCGAGCTGCTCGCCGACCTCGAGCGCATCCGAGCGCGTGGGTACGCGCTCGACAATGAGGAGTACGAGGAAGGCGTCGGCTGCGTCGGCGCACCGGTCTTCGACCACGCGGGCGTGGTCGTGGCCGCCATCAGCGTCTCGGCGCCCGCGGCGCGCCTGCACCGGATCGGCACCCACGAGCTCGGTGAGCTGCTCAGCCGCCACGCCCTCGACCTGTCGCGCGAGCTCGGCTACGACGACAGCGGCACGCTCGTCTCGGGCCTCGGCGCCTGACCGCCCCACGGCTCGGGGCCGCCGCGCAGGGCCTTGCGCATCCTGCGTTGGATGGATAGGCTGAAAACAGACTTGCAATTCCATATCACGGAACTCTCTCTTGCGTGATCGCGATTTGTCATCTGGCCCGGCCACCTCCGGGCGCCCCTCCGTTGAGCCCTACGCCGCCGTCGTGCTCGAGCGCTGCGACGAGTTGGCCGCGTTCAGCGAGGACGCCGACCGCCTCACGCGCCGCTTCGCCACCGCGCCGCTGCGCGAGGCGAGCGAGGCGGTGCGGGGTTGGATGGAGCAGGCCGGCATGGCGAGCCGCCGGGACGCGATCGGCAACGTCATAGGCCGCATCGAAGGCGGCAGGGCAGGCACGCTGCTGATGGGCTCACATCTCGATACCGTGCGCGGCGCCGGCCGGTACGACGGCATGCTCGGTGTCCTCGTCGCCATCGCCTGCCTGCAGCGGCTCCGTGACGTCGGCCGCAGCCTGCCCTTCGCCGTCGAGGTGCTCGGCTTCGCCGACGAGGAGGGAGTCCGCTACGGAACGGCCTACCTCGGCAGCGGCGTGGTGGCGGGCCGCTTTGACCCGGCCTCGCTCGAGCGCTGCGACGCCGCGGGCATCCGGATGGCCGACGCGATTCGGGCGTTCGGCGGCGACCCCGACGCTCTTGCGGCGGCGCGCCGCGACCCAGCCGACCTGATCGGCTACTGCGAGGTCCACATCGAGCAGGGGCCGGTGCTCGAGCAGCGCGACCTGCCCGTGGGCGTGGTCACGTCGATCGCCGGGCAGACGCGCGCCCGCGTGGTGTTCGAGGGCGTCGCCGGCCATGCCGGGACGGTCCCGATGGGGCTGAGGCGCGACGCGCTGTGCGCGGCGGCCGAGTGGATCGCGGCCGTCGAGGCCGTCGGGCACGAGACGGACGGCCTGGTGGCGACGGTCGGCGAGGTCGCGGTGGAGCCCGGCGCGGGCAACGTGATCCCGGGCCGCGCGACGCTGACGCTCGACCTCCGCCACGGCGAGGACGCCGCGCGGGCCACGGCCCGCGAGCGCTTGCGTGAGGCCGTCACGGCGATCGCCTCCAGGCGCGACCTCACCGCCGAGTGGGCGATCGTCCAGGAGACGCCTGCCGTGCCCTGCTCGGCCCCGCTGACCGATCTCGTGGCCGGCGCCGTGGACGCGGCGGGCCATCCGGTCGCGCGACTACCGAGCGGGGCCGGCCACGACGCGGCGATCATGGCCACGCTCGCGCCGATCGCAATGCTGTTCGTTCGTTGTGCCGGCGGCATCAGCCACAACCCCGCCGAGGCGGTTGGGCTCGAGGACGTGGCCGTGGCGATCGACGTCCTCGGCCGCTTCCTCGAGCGCCTGGCGCTCCCGGCGTGAGCGGGCTCGACCTCATCGTCCGCGGCGCCATGGTGGTGAGCGCCGGCGCTCCGGAGCGGCGCGACGTGGGCGTGCTCGACGGAAGGATCGCCGCGCTCGAGCCTGACCTGGCGGGTCCGGCGCGGGATGAGCTTGACGCCGCGGGACTCCATCTGCTTCCCGGGGCGGTCGACGCATACGTGCACTTCAACGAGCCCGGCCGCGCCGATTGGGAGGGCTCGGCCAGCGGCACCCGCGCGCTGGCCGCCGGCGGTGCCACGCTCGCGGTCGAGATGCCGCTCAACGCGGAGCCCCCGACGCTCGACGCGGAGGCCTTCGACGCCAAGCGCCGCTGTGCGGAGGCCGCCGCAGTGGTCGACTTCGCGCTCTGGGCCGGGCTGGTGCCGGTGCGCCTTGAGGCGATGGACGAACTCGCCGCGCGCGGCGCGGTCGGCTTCAAGGCGTTCATGGCGGCGAGCGGGATCGACAGCTTCCCGATGGCCGACGATCTCACGCTCTTCGAGGGCATGCGGCGAGCGGCCGCCCTCGGGCTCCCGGTCGCGGTCCACGCCGAGAGCGAGACCATCACCGCCGGCCTGGCGGCCCGAGCGCGCGCGGCCGGCCGCACCGCGATGCGCGACTACCTGGCGTCGCGCCCGGTGGTCGCCGAGACCGAGGCGATCGCGCGCGCGCTCGCG